>NZ_AMZQ01000002.1 GCF_000313615.1 Campylobacter showae CSUNSWCD
GCCTTTGCTTTGTTTTATTGATGGTATCATAGCATTTTAAACCTTAAATAGCAATACATTTTTCATACAGAGCCAAAAATAATCAAATTTAGCGCGACCTCGATGCAGAGGGGCTTTAATTTATCATTGAGCGTAAAATAAAAATAGGAGTAAAAATGCAAGGCAATAAAAAAATGCAAGATCTTTTTTCGAGTTTAAACCCAAATGAGGCGACTCAAGAAGAGATAGAAAAATTTATGCAGGGCTTGCTGGAAAACTATGTGCTAGAGGTTACGTGCGAAAAATTCGCTTTTGCAGAGATCGAAATTTATACGAGTGCGGATAAAAACACCTACAAACGAGTGTCGAGCGCCGGCGACATATTTTTTCATAATTTCGGCTTTGATATCTGTTTTAAGAGCTCAGAAGAGGCCTACAGCGGCGTGCTCGTGCGCTCGCTTTGGCCGCTCGGGCAAGCCGAGCCGATAGTGGGCCCGTGCAGATGTGCGAACTCGATTTTAAATATACGCAAGCCGAATTTAAGTTTTTGTCTTTTAGATGCCAAAGGTTCGCAAGATGCGTCGAAAAATTTTAGCCGTAGAGTGCGTAGAGCCGACTTTGACGCGAGCGGCAAACCGATAGAGGATTGCGGGCGGCTTACTTCGAGTAAATTTGAAATATGGCTAGCAGAGTCGGGCGAAAAAGAAGCCGAAAAATACAAAAAAGCTATAAACAAATACAAAGACGAAGCAGAAAACGAAAAGTCAACGCCAAATCAGGCGAATTAGCAAAATTTATCTTAAGGCGGCGGCTTAAATTTGCTTTTTATGCACTTAAAATTTGAAATTTAAGCTACGCTGTCAAAATACGCGCAAATTTTACCAGCTGTGCTCAAATTTGCACGCCCGCCATTAAATTTGCGCCCCAAATCCAAGCTCAAATTTCCCCTAAAATCTTTTTATAATTGCTAAAAATCGGCGAATCCTCGCCAAAATATAAACTCATCGCGCGCACGTAGCGATCGAGCGGATTTTGGATGTGGTTTAGCGCCAGGCGCTCGCGAAACGGCAGGTCGTAGCTGCTTAAAATCACGCTAAAAGGCACGGGAAAATCGGTGCCAAAAAGGATTTTGTCGTGGATTTGCGTTTGGGTTTTTAGGTGCGGCAGGATGCGGGCCTTGTTTATGCAAAGCAGCGCCGAAACGTCCGCGTAAAGCCCGTCAAACTCGCGCAGCCAACCAAGCAGCGTGAAGTAGTTCGCGCCGAATTTCTCGGGATCCCTGGATAGCGCCGTGAAAGCGCCGTCGCTTGAGGCGCCCATGTGAGCGCAGACGATGCGGCAACCAAGATTTAGCGGGGATTTTAGCTGTTCGATGCTCTCAAGCGCCTTGTTTGACGCCAGCGAGTTTTCGTCGCCCACGTGGATCACCAGCGGCAGCCCAAGTTCGCTAAGTAGCCTAAAATAGGGCTCGTAGCGCTTGTCGTTTAGATCCGTCTCCCAGTACGAGTGTAGCAGCTTGCCGCCTTTAAAGCCCATTTTATGGTACTTCTCGATCAAATTTAGCGCGTCTTTGCGGTTTGGATTTACGCTAAAAAACGGCACGACTTCGCTCGGATTTTGCTCGTAAAAGGCAAAAACATCTTCGTTTGAGGCGCAGACAGTTTTGTCCTTGTGCACGAGATTTCCGCTCTCGTCAAATTTCGCATCGACGCCAAAAACCACGGATTTTTGGACGAAATTTGAGCTTTTAATCAGCCGCGCGAAGTTGCTTTTGTAGCCCTCAAAGCCGTTTTTTATAAGCTCGCGCCTGTTTATGTCGAATTTCTTAGCGAAAAACGCGAGTGCGAGTTTGTCGTAAAATCGGTCGAATTTCACGTCCGCGCTAAGCAGATGCGAGTGGATATCGACGGTTTTTATCTGCGTTAAATTTGAGTTTTGTAGGCTCTCCGAGTCGCTTTCGTTAAATTTGCCCGATGAAAATCCGCTTAAATTTGCATCGCTTGCCGTCAAATTTACGCTAGTTTGAGCGCGTTTGCTTTCGGCGCAAATTTGACTCGCCGCGTTTTGGCGTGACCCGAGCGTTTTTGACGTGGCCGTCTGGCTAGCTCTCAAATTTGAGCTCAAATTTATCCGCGCGTTTTGCTCGGTTAAATTTGCGCGAGTTAAATTTGTTTCCGTTTTACGAGTCAAATTTAAGCCAGAGTTTGCGGCACTCGCGCAAGCTGAGTTTGGCGTCAAATTTGCCGCCGTTTTTTCGTCCCTCAAATTTACACCAAAACCAAAAGCCTCCAAACCCTTGCCTGCGCTATAAAAACCATCTCGAAACATCGTTTCTCCTTTTTAAAATTTGGCGAAATCATAGCCTAAATTTTAAAAAGTGTCAAGTGATGCTTTACGCTTTATGATTTTCTAAGCTAAATTTGAGTAATATTTCGTCAAATTTAACGAAAGGAAAGAGATGAGCTACAAGATGAGCGAGCTTTGCGAACTATCGCAAACGCCCAAATCAACGATACTCTTTTACGTCAAGGAGGGGCTTTTGCCGGAGCCCGTGAAGGTAAAAGATAACGTCCATCAGTACGGCGAGGACACGCTTTTGATGCTAAATTTCATCAAATACGTCCAGAGCAACTTCCACCTCAGTCTAAAGGAGGTCAAGGCGCTCACGCAGCAAAAGGGCTTTAGCTTTAAACGCTGCTACGAGGCGCTTTTTGATTCGCTAGATACATTTATGGGGTCAAATTTCGCCCAGACGCTAAGCGCTAGCGAGGCGTGTGAGAGGCTGGGTATCAGCCAGGCCGAGCTAGATAAATTTATCGAGGAGGGATTTATCTTTATGCGAGGGGGCAAGCTAACGCAAAAAGAGGTCGAGATCCTACAAATCGCACTAGAAACCCAAAAGAGCGAGCGCGGGCGGGAAATTTTACAGACCTATATAAATTTAGCCAAACAAACGGCCAAAATAGAAGCCGAGTGCGCGCGTGAAATTTACGCGAAAGCAAAGGATAAAAACGCTGCCTTAAAGCTCGTTTTTGATAATATCTTGATTTTAAAACCATATATCTTAAATTTTCACACCTTTGATGCCTACAAAAAGGAGAACAAATGAAAGGCGTTTTTTCGGTTAGGGGCTTTTTGCCCTTTTTGGTCGTTATGTTTATCAACGCGGTCGTCGATCTTGGCCACAAGATCACGATCCAAAACATACTTTTTAAGAGCATCGAGGATGAAAATTTACAGATTATCCTGACCTCGCTCGTAAATTTGCTAATCTTGCTTCCATACATCATGCTTTTTAGCGTTTCGGGCTTTTTAAACGACAAATTTTCGCGAACGCGCATCACGAGATATGCGGCTGCGAGCGAAATTTTACTCACGCTTTTTATAACGGTGAGCTACTTTTGCGGCTGGTTCTACGTGGCGTTTGGCACGACGCTGCTGTTAGCCGTGCAAAGTGCGATATATAGCCCGGCAAAATACGGCCTCATCAAAAAAATCGTGGGCGGCGAGAAGCTGGGTGCTGCAAACGGTATCGTGCAGGCCTTTACTATCGTGGCGATTTTGCTTGGTTCGTTTGTTTTTTCGGCGATTTTCGAGAGCTACGCGGCGCAGAGTACGGACGCTGGCGAGATGATAAAATCGGTCTGGTTTATCGGCGCGATACTTTTTGTTTGCTCGGTAGCCGAGACGATTTTTACGTTTAAGATTCCGTTTTTCGAGGCGACTGATGCAGGGCTTAAATTTGACGCGAAAAAGTACTTTAAACTAGGCTACCTAAAAGAAAACACTAAGCACATCTTTAACAACAAAAATGCCTTTTTATGTACGCTGGGGCTTTCGGTTTTCTGGGCGGTGGCGCAGCTTGTTATCGCCGTTTTCCCCGCTCACTACAAGGCTATGAGCGCGGATAACAACGTCATGGTCGTGCAGGCGATTTTAGCCGTTAGCACCATCGGCCTAGTCGCTGGCTCGGCGTTAGCGGGCAGCTACTCGAAAAACCACATCGAGATGGGCATCGTGCCTTTTGGAGCGCTGGGGCTTTTTGCTTCGCTACTTATGTTTGCGCAGGGCTCAAGTGCTGCGTTTATGACGCTGGCGTCCTTTTTGTTTGGCTTTAGCGGCGGTATTTTCATCGTGCCGTTAAACGCAAATATCCAGTTTTTTACCTCCGAAGAGCAGATGGGCCGCACGCTAGCTGGCAGTAACTTTATACAAAATATCTTCATGGCAGCGTTTTTACTGCTTGCGATGGCGTTTAGCATATTTGCCGTTAGCACGCCCGAAATTTTCGTCATTACATCCTTTAGCGTGCTTATCTGCGCGCTAGCGACGATAAAATACCTACCGCATCTTTTTGCGCGTTTGCTTATCATGCCGTTTTTTAGGATCGGCTATACGATCAACGTCGATGGCGTCGAGAATATCCCGCAAAAAGGCGGCGTGCTGCTGCTTGGCAACCACATAAGCTGGATAGACTGGGCTGTGCTGCAGATGGCCTCTCCGCGTCCGATCAGATTTGCGATGCATAAGAGCTTTTATGAAATTTGGTACCTAAAATGGCTGTTAAATTTATTTGACGTGATCCCCATTGGCGCGGGTGCGAGCAAAAGCGCGCTAGAAAAGATCCGCGAGTGCCTAGACGCGGGCGACGTGGTGGCGCTGTTTCCGGAAGGCCACATCAGCTATAACGGCCAGATAGACGAGTTTGCGCACGGATACGAGATAGCCGCAAGCGATACAAACTCCGTCATAGTGCCGTTTTACCTGCGCGGCCTTTGGGGTTCGAGCTTCTCGCGCGCTCAAAAATACTATCAAAAAATCAGCCGCAAAGTAGATGGCAAACGCGCTATCAGGGTGAGCTTTGGTGCGCCTTTGGCGCCTGAGACCAAAGCCCCGCAGGTACACGAAAAGGTCGTCGAGCTGTCGTTTTTTAGCTGGGCTGAGTATCTAAAGACTCTTGAGCCTATGCAGTTTAGCTGGCTAAAACACGCTAAAGCGGATCTATTTAAACGCTCGATGGTAGATAGTACGGGTGCCGACCTAAGCAATCTAAAAGTCATCGCGACCGTGCTCGTGTTTTTGTCCAAATTTAAATTCGCGTTTTTAAAAGAGCGACACGTCGGCGTGATACTGCCCTCCTCGGTGATGGGTAGTATTATAAATTTGATGCTATTTATCAGAGGCAAGGTAAGCGTAAATCTAAACTACACGCTTAGCGAGCAAAATTTGATCGGCTGCGCGGACAAGGCAAAGCTAAAAAGCATAATCACGTCGCGCCAGTTTATCGCCAAGCTAAAGGCTCGCGGCTTTGAGCTAGAAGAGTCGCTAAAAGGCAGACTAATCTACCTCGAAGACGTCGCGCAGGGTATAAGCAAGGCTGATAAAATTTGCGCGATGCTAAAGGCCGTGCTGATGCCGCGCTGGCTGCTCGAGCTTATATATTTTCGCGACGTTCGCATCGACGACGAGGCGGCGATACTCTTTAGCAGCGGCAGCGAGGGCACGCCAAAGGGCATAGTGCTAACGCATAAAAACATAATGGCAAACATCAAGCAAATTTCAGAGATCATAAACACGGGCGGCAACGACGTGATCTTGGCGTCGCTACCAATATTTCATTCGTTTGGGCTTACTGCGGCGACCTTTTTTCCGCTTAGCGAGGGTATCGCCACCGCTCACGTGCCAGATCCCACAGACGCCTTTGCCGTGGGCAAGATGGTCGCCAAATACCACGCGACGATAATGTTTGGCACCTCGACGTTTTTTAGGCTCTACACCAAAAACAAAAAGCTAAATCCGCTGATGTTTTCTACGATCCGCTACGCGATAGCTGGCGCAGAAAAATTAAATGCGGTGGTAAAGCGCGAGTTTAAGATGAAATTTGGCATCGAAATTTACGAGGGCTACGGTACGACCGAGACCTCGCCCGTTGTCAGCGTAAATACCGCAAACGTGCTAGAGCCCGAGTTTTTTAAAGAGCTTGTTTTCTCAAAAGAGGGCAGCGTGGGTCTACCGACAGCCGGCACGATAATAAGAATCTGCGACCCTACAAGCCTAGAAAAGCTAGAAAACGGGCAAGCCGGCCTAATCCTAATCGGCGGCCATCAGGTGATGAAGGGCTACTATCTAGATGAGGAACGCACGAAAGAGGCGATCGTCGAGCTAGACGGCGTGCGCTACTATAACAGCGGCGACATCGGATTTTTGGACGAGGCTGGCTTTTTAACCATCACGGATAGGCTCTCTCGCTTTGCTAAAATCGGCGGCGAGATGATCAGCCTAGGCGCGCTCGAGGCTCAAATTTCAGCCGTATTGGGCGATGAGGCGACATTTGTGTGCACCAATGTCGCCGACGAGAAAAAGGGCGAGCAAGTCGTCATGCTCTTTAGCGGCGAGATGAGCGAGGAGGACGTGGCCGCGCGCATCAGGGCTTCTGCGATACCGTCCATCATGCAGCCTTCAAAGATTTTTAAAGTCGAGGCCGTACCTGTGCTAGGAACGGGCAAAGTGGACTTTAAATCAAGTAAAAAACTAGCGGCCCAGTTGGTTGCTGGCGAGGGAAATTTGGGCACGGCGGAGGAAGCTTAAATTTACGCTATGAAAGGCAAATTTGGCGGCTAGGTCGTCAAATTTGCCTATCGTCTAAGACTGGCAAAAGACCCCTGCAAAATTAAATTTTAAAACGACGATACCCGCTTATAAACACCTAAGTTTAATCACAATATAATCATAACGAAAATAAAACAATAAGGCGAATTTTGAACTTAAATTTAAAACAAAAACTCTTCGGTGGTAAACTTAAAAAGATAGTTTGGTCGGTAGTGCTTTTTACGGCGATACTTTGCGCAGCATTTATCCGTATAATCCCCGACTACTCCACTTCGCGAGGCTTCGCCATAGTTTCTCTTTTTGACTATAACAAATACAAGCAAGGATACTGCCTAAAAGAGGATAGAATTTTGCCGAGAGAGGAGCTGTATAAAAGAGCCGTAAGGAGCTATTTTATTAACCTTTACGAATACCCTAGAGTAGAGAGGAGATACAATATCTTCGAAGATAAATATATATATGATGATTATTGTATGAAGTCTGATAAAAGATGTCAATTTTGGGCATCTGATAGACGGATAGGAATATACGAATTGAGTGACTTTATTGATGGAAATAAGACATGGGAGCAAAATTTAAAAAATTTAGGTTTTTATATTTTAGATATTTTTAAAGACGCCCTTGTCGGTAAAGACAATAAACTAAAATACACTATCTTGTATGATATTGGGGGTATTGAAATACAGCTTTTTACCTTTAATAGTATAGACATAATCCATATAGACGAGGTAAAAAAAATAAGAAATTTGAAATTAGTGGGTCAAAGAAACAAAGAGCAGAATTTGTTTCCTGATACCGGATACTCGAAGTTTTATTTAAAAATAAATGTGCTAGAGTCGGCAAAAGGTATCAACCAGGATCTAAAAGCCGATATACCGTTTGGAATATATGATTTAATAAAATATTACTACTATCCTATTTCTAATTGCGGCTACGTAGATAAAATTTCAACCGAAAAATATGCAGAAGACTATACGTTAACAAATTTCTTAATAAGGGAGACAGAATGATTAATTGTTTGGAGTCAACTAAGGATAATTGTCTGGACTTAACAAAGGATTACGGTGTTACGATGTTATCTTATTATCTTTGGGGACAAAGCAATATACCAAAACCAGAAGAGATATCTAGTGCACAATGGATAGATAGGAAAAATGTTACCATAAATAAAAAATATAATGATGAGCGGCTGGAGCCAGGGCGGAGATGACGGCTGGTCTTTGTGATATAGGCGATGGGTCGGCGCCGCTAAATTTGCTTTAAATTTTCCGAGACAGGGCTTGATTTGGCCTCGTTCCAAAGCGTTATAAATTCTATCTTATACATCTTGCTAAAATTTATTCAAAACTCCGAGCTAGGTCTTAGTTTAAATTCAATACGCCTCACTGCGATGATAAAATTTGGGTTTTAGCGGTTATGGATAGCGTAGAAAATAGCGTCGTTTCATCACGGTTTAGCCGCATGTGTGGTCAAATTTGCTTGATAAAACGACTAGCTAGCCTGGCTACCGTAGACTAGCTAAATTTACACCAAATCCCTGCTACTAAAGATAAAATATCCGCCCACAAGCATAATCGCACCCAAAATCAGCGGATAAAAAATCGAGTAAATAACAAATCCAAACGCGCTAAAGTTGTTTAGCACGAAATTTGACGCCACGCCGATCACGGCTAAATTTGGATCAAACAGGCTAATCGCCGCAATCCTAAAGACCTCGATGGGGTTAATGAGCGCGATAAAAAAGATGATATCCTCGCGCACGTTGCTCTTCATCAAAAAGCCGATCAGCGCGAGGTCCAAAAACGCTAGCAAGATAAGCCAGAGCAAAAACGCGACGCCTTGACCCATTTCTTGGTTTTTGATCATCGACGAGATGAGAAATCCAAACGACAAAAATACGAAGCTAAGCGCGAAAAGTAGGGCTGTGTAGAGGGTTAGGATATTCCACGGGATTTCTATTTTTTTAACTAGACCGGCAGCCACGGCTAAAACAAAAGAGAGCAAAAGCGGCACGAAAATAACGAAAATGCGCCCTAAAGCCTTGCCAAAATAGTATTCGCCCAGGCTAACGGGAAAGCTAAGCATATACTCAAGCAGATTCGTATCGCGGTCGGCGCTGATACTGCGCACGGTCGAGATGAGGATAAAAATAGGCACGATAACGATACAAATTTGGATAAAAAGCAGCAAAAGCCGCGTAAGCCCGCTAAAGCCCAGCACCCGCGAGTCCGTCACGCCGCTAAATATAAAAGTAACGATAAGCCCCATAAAAACCAGCATATAGATGAGAAACCAGCGCGAGCGCAGCGACTCGGCGACGTCTAGTTTGGCGATGAGTAGCAGGTTACGCATGCGCGCCTCCTTGAGAGATTAGCTCATCTTTTACGATTTGCCCCAGATCCATCTCGACGTAGCGGTTTGATATGCCTTGCACCTCATCAAGCCTGTGCGAGATGAAAACCAGCGTCTTTTCGCGCGCAAACTCGCCTAGTAGATCCATAAAATTTCGCCTGGCTTTTGGGTCCAAATTTGCCGTGGGCTCATCAAACATCATAGCTTCGGTATCTTTGGCAAAGGCGATTGCGATTAGCATTTTTTGCTTCATACCGCCTGAGAGTTTGTAAAAGGGCTTGTGAAAATTTCCTTTTAGATCAAGCTCCATTTTCTCGCAAAATTTCTCTATATTTTCCTGAGCAACGCCCGAACTTTTGCAGACGAACTCGCAAAGCTCTTTTAGGTTAAATTTAAGCGGCGGCGGCGTTTGCGGAACGAAAGATATCACGCTAAGGGCTTCTTTGCGCGCGGTAAATGGGTCAAAGCCGTTTACTCGCACCTCGCCGCTGTTTGGTTTAAATTCGCCTAGGATTATGCGCATCAGCGAGCTTTTGCCGGCGCCGTTTTGCCCGAGCACGACCGTTTTTTGCCCCTTTTCTATGCTTAAATTTACGTTTTGCAGTATCTTTTGCGAGCCAAAAGCCTTGGTGATGTCTTTTAAGATTATCAAATTTATCCTTTTAGATGAGCTTTTTAAAGCCGTTGTCGAATTTCAGCGCGTCGTGGTGACACACGTCGATACAGCGCCCGCAAAGCGTGCAGTCGCCGCCCACGAGACGAAATTCTTTTTTATTTTCGTCGCCGTCAAATTTAGCGTTTTTCTTCGTGATTTCAAGCACATGCGGCACGAGACAGGTATCGATGCAGACTAGGCAGTGGTCGCAGCGATCTTTGTTCCAGCTAACTTTGACGGCGTTGGTGCGGGTTAGCAGCGAATACGTCGCACCGATGGGGCAGACGTAGCGGCACCAGCCTCTACGGGAGTAGAAAATCTCGACTAAAAGTATAAAAACCGCAAACCAAATCGCGTGAAAGTAGCCGTAAATAACAAACCTCGACACTATGCCCGTCACGCTAAATACCTCAAACACGAGCTGCGCGCTGGCAAAACTCATCGCGATAAAAAGCACGGTAAAGACGTAGCGCCATTTGGGGTCGAAATTTCGGCGTTTGATTATCTTTTTGGCGGCTAAATTTTCGTGGATTTTCTCGCCGATCTCGCCCAAAAAAGTATAAGGGCAAATCCAGCCGCAAAAAGCTCGCCCGCCAACAAGCGCGTAAAAAAGCAAAATCGTAGCCGTGCCGATGATCAAATTTATCGGAAACTCGTGCGTCGCGGCAAATACCTGAAAGCTCATAAAAGCGTCGGTCAAATGAAAGCCTAAAATCCTTGATCCGCTGATGTCGCCTTCTAAAATTTGAATATCCGCGCGGTAAGAAAGCACGAACAAAATATGCACTAGCGCGATCGTCATGAGCCGCCAAGCGCGGATGCTAAGGCGCTTTTTGCCCTCCGCGTTTTTTACCGTGAGCGTGCTTAGAAACGGGACTTTGGCGACCGTGCAGCGCGTGGCGTACTTGTCCATTTTCTACTCTTTAAATTTTGAAATTTCATCAGCTAACGCGCCTAGATCCTCGTCTGATACGTTTGTAAGAAGCCCCTTCATCAGGCTATTTGACACCTTGCCTTCTTTGTAGTTTTTTAGCGAAGCTAGGATTTCGTCCTTGCTCTTGCCTGCGATGCTAGGCGCCATCACGCCCTTGCCGTTTGCTCCGTGACAAGGCGCGCAGGAGGTCAGGTATCGCTTGCTAACGCCCTGGCTAGGCTGATTTGCGACGCTGTTTTGTAGCTGTTTGATCTTTTTGATCTCTTCGCTATCTTGCAAATTTAGCTCTTCATTTACGACTTTTGGCTGCGTTTGTTGTGCCGGTTTTAGCTCGGGCCTGCTAGCGTCCTTTATGGGTGCCAAGGGCTGGCTAGTCAGCATAAAAACCATGAGCGCAAGTACCAAAACTCCAAAGATTATCGCTATTTTCTTTCCCATTTTAGCCTCCTATTTTTTTCTAAATTGCTCGTTAAATTCGCTGATTTCATTAGCTAGCGCCCTGATCTGCGCCTCGTCCATGCCGCGAACTAGATCTTTCATCAGCGGATTTGCCTTTTGCTTGCTCTTATATGCGGCGATCATGTCGTAAATTTGATCCGAGGTTTTATTTAGCAGCGACGGGCCGATGATGCCGTTGGCGTAGTCGTCGTGGCAAGCGGAGCATTTGACTATAAAGTCCTTGCTAAGGCGCCCTTTGATGAGTTTTAAATTTATGCTTTGCAGCGGGCTTCGCACCATCGCTAGCGCGCCGACTGAGCGGCTAGTTTCACTCTCTTCGTCATCTAGGCCAAATTTGACTCTCTTTTTGCCGTTTATATCGTAGGTTATAAACTGATCGTAGTCTTTTTGCGCGGTTGCGTTTGCGTCTGCTTTTTGCGTCTCTATCATGCCTGCGGCGGCTGGCGTCGCCTGCGTTTTTGCCGCTTGCGTCGCGCTTTTTTTATCATCCTTGCTTTCGCAGCCGGTTATCAGCATGGCGGCGGCGAGGGCGATGAGACAGCCTAAAATTTTATTTCTCATTTTTATCCTTTGTAAATTTCGTCATAGCCGCGGTTTGGCGCTATATCGATGATCTGCGCCGGGCAAACCTCGGCGCACACTCCGCATCCGACGCAGCCTTGTTTAAATTCGGGTAAATTTCGCCCGTCGCTTTTAGCCATCGCTATGGCGGCATCTCCGACCGGGCAGAGGCTCACGCACAGATCGCAGGGCTTATCCACGCTATTTTGGACGGCGTCTTTTACGGCTTGCTCGCGGTCGTTGTAAATTTTACGCTCAAGCATTTTCGTAACGCCGCTTAAATTTACGTTTTCGTTTTTGTAGGCAAGACAGGCTTCGCGTCCTCGCAGCACGCCCACGCCCATCTTTACGTCGCTAATCTGCGTCGTAGCGTGATCTAGCGCGCCGCTGGGACAGGCTAAAACGCAAGGAAAAAGGTCGCACAGATAGCAGCCTCGCTTGTGTGCGTCGATATAGGACGTGCCGTTTGAGTAGCCCTGCGTTATATCTAGTAGCTCGATGCTGTGATACGGGCAGACCTGCACGCACTGGCCGCATTTTATGCAGAGCGATTCGAAATTTTTAACCGCCCCCGGAGGCCGTAAAAAAAGCTCGTCCGCGCGCGTTTTGGGTAAAAAATATCCGATGCCGTATCCTGCGGCCGCCGCGCCTGCCGTTAGGGCGATAAAATTTCGTCTATTCATAGCGTTGCCTTTTGAGCGTTATTTGGGCGCATTTTAGGAGAGCCGTCCTCTAAAAGCTTGAGCGGCTCGGAAAAAGGCGCAAGCTTAGCTAGGAAATTTAGCCCGCTAATCACGGTCGAACCGTAGAAAAAGCGCAGTGTCGGATAATACTGCCAAAGCTTGTCGGCGTAAACGAAGTGCAAGTATGGCGTATCGCCGATACCATCTCTATCGACGTCGAGTCCTTCGTATTCGTCGAAATAATTACCGCTCCACTCGTTTAGCTCGATCTTTGAGCCAGGCGTGTCGTTGATAGCCGTTTCCATGTTTCCGATAAAATCATTGCCCTTAAACACGCTTTTTTCCTGCGTCGCGTGCATTTGCAGCCCGATGACGTTGTATAAAATTTGATTGTTTTCGAGGGTATTTACGGTGCCTGGATTTAGCGGCGAGCGGTCGGAGTAGATGCCGCGCGAGTTATACAAAAAGGTATTTTCTCTGATGTTAAATCCAGAGGCGTCTTTTAGTGCGATACCCACGCCGAATGCTCCGTTTGAGTTGATTATCACGTTTCGGCGCACGAGGGAATTCGTTGAAAACATAAAATACATTCCCACCGCTCCGCCGCTAAATTCGTTATCCTCGATGAGGTTGTCCGCCGAATACATCGTATGCACGGCGTAGCGGTTGTTTTTGCCGAAATTTTTGCGGATTATGTTGTTGCTAGAAAACCACGCCACGATGTCGCGGCTGTTATAGACGTAGTTTTGCTCGATCAAATTTTCGTGCGAATACCACGCGCGCACGGCGTCTCCGCGTCTAGGGACATCAAAGCCCTCTTTTGAGGTGATGTTGTTATCTCTTATCACGGCTTGGTTGCATTCTGATAGCTCGATACCGAAAAGCACGTCTTTAAAGCGGCTTTTTTCGACCAAGAGATTATTGCCCTTTGCGCAGCTAACGCCCGCGTCTAGCTCCATCTGGCTCGTGCCGCTGCCTTCGATGTTTAAATTTATGAGCCTGACGTTTTTTGCCGTTACTTTTATCACGCTTGATTTGCGGTCGCCTCGTATCACGGCGCCATCGCCTTTGCCTATTATCGAGAGCGGTTTATCGATTATGATATTTCCCTCGTAAAGTCCGTCGTTTAGGCGCAAGATGTCGCCTGGGTCGGCAGCGTTTATAGCGTCTTGCAGCGGACCGGCGAAGGCCGTCAAATTTAGCGCGCAAAAGAGCAAAAGCTTAAATTTCATTTCGCGTCTTTGAGCTCTTTTTTCTTTGAAAATACGGCTAGGATACAAAGCGCGCTCATGGCCATCATCACCCAAAATCCTATGCTAGGATACGAGTGCGTCGTAAACTGCGCGACCTTGCCGTCGCCAAGCACGGTCGGCATAAACGGTTTTATCTTAAACGCGCCCCACTCTTGCATATTGTGTCCATACCAGTATAGCCAGCCCGCAAACGCGCCCATAAAAAGTAGCGGAGCGATGGTCGGAAGCACCATGAGCAGGGAGTTAAATTTGCCGTCGTAGTATAAAAAGGCTAGCATGCAAAGCGTGGAAATGAGCAGATAATAAGGCGCAATCGCGCGCTCGACGTTGCCGCCGTGCTCCATCGGATACATGCCGATGTAGTGGTTTATGGTGTTCATCTCGTGCACGTCGCCGCCGTATCCGTCAACGTGAAAATAAACCGGAATGCCGTCGGGAAAGGCGTCTTTTGGGTAGTTTGGCGCTTCAAGCGCGACGTACCAGATAGGAAAAGAGGGCGTGCCGATCTCGGCTTTTTGCTCGATCATTTTTTCTAGGCTGCTTGCGACATCCTTTGGCATCAGGTGGTTTTTGTACTGAAACGAGGTGTAAAGGTCGTAAATTTTATACGAATACCCGGCGAGCGGCTCGCCCGCGGCGATCTTGGCTTTGGCTCCGAAAAAGCCCAGCACCGGGATCGTAAAACAAACGGTCATCAAGACTAACGCGATAATAGTGTAAATTTGATACTTCTTCATCGTTTCTCCTTTATTAAATTTAAAAAATTTTTCGCAAAACGCTTTTTAAATTTAACGTAGGAGGCTCGGATTACGCGCGCCGAGCCTCAAATTTAGCGGACTGATTCGGACCGCTAAGCCCGAATCAAATTTGGATTACATTCCCGCGTTTTCGTCGATCCATTTTAGATATTCGATGATATCTTTGATCTCTTGATCGCTCATGTGCTGATTAGGCATCCTGAGGTTAAAGAAATC
This sequence comes from Campylobacter showae CSUNSWCD, assembly GCF_000313615.1. Taxonomy (NCBI): domain Bacteria; kingdom Pseudomonadati; phylum Campylobacterota; class Epsilonproteobacteria; order Campylobacterales; family Campylobacteraceae; genus Campylobacter; species Campylobacter showae. Next base: position 14,460 of record NZ_AMZQ01000002.1, read on the forward strand.
TATCATAGATTTGACGTACTCGTCGCCGTAAAATTTAGACGGATCTTTGATAAAGTCAAACACCCATTTCTCGCCGTTTTCATGGCGTAAAAGAACGCCGGTTAGATCTGGACCCGAGCTAACCTGACCGATGACGTGGCAGCCGTTACAACCGCCTTTTAGATAGGCTTCCTCACCTTTGGAGGCAGCCGGGCTCATAGGCGTGGCGATCTCTTTAGCGAGATTGTTTTTGGCTCTTAGGCCGACGTCCGCGGTTTTAACCATATACTGCCATACTTGGTACTCCCATAATATCGCGCCGTTTACGTCGCCTTTTTTGTAGGCTTCGTCAGCTTTTGCTTTTACTTCAGGGATTTTGCCGTATTGATCCAGCGCGTCGGTAACTAGCTCTTTTACCTTAGGATATTTTTCATAATGCTTTTCTTTCAAATAAGTAACGACGCTTTGAATAACTTCGTCGGTAGCTTTGTTTGTAGCGATTACTTTATCGTATTCGGCTTTTAGAGCTTCCGGGCTTAGGGTTTTTAGCTTGCTTGCTTTGGCGGATTCGTATTTTTTGTTCGGATCTTTAACTAGCAAGTAACCCATCATCTCAAGGTGCAATGCAGAGCAAAATTCGGTGCAGTAGTAAGGGAATACGCCCTCTTCATCCGCTACGAAATTTACGGTCGCTGTTTTACCCGGCTCTAAAGAGGCGTGGATGTTGTAAAGATCCACTGTAAAGCCGTGCGTCTCGTCCTGGGCGCGCTCTAGGTTTGTTAGGTGGATAGTTACGTTGTCGCCTTTATTTACCTCGATGTGTTCAGGGTTGATGTGGCTTCTGATCATCGTAGCGTAGACGGTTACGTTTTTGCCGTTGCGCTCGACTCTCTCTTGTCCTGCAAGAGTTACGAACGGACTTTCTTTACCCGTGCGAGAGTTTGTTCCCATCGTGTAGGTAGTAGCCGGTTTTAGCTTGCTAGCTGCGATAGAAACTACGTCGTGAGGCTCGCCAAGAGGTATCGGCATATCGTATAAAAGCTCCATCTTTGCACCCGTGATGTCGATAAGCTGGTGGTTTTGCGGGTGAAGAGGACCTACCGGGTTAAAGCGATCGATCGAAAGTTTATCAAGAGCGATAGCGTATTTGCCCTTAGGTTTTGACGATTTTCCCTCCATAGTATCCAGGTGACCGATGTTGTAGTGGACGTTGATTCTATCTAGGACTTTTAGATTTTTATAGTCCCATTTCACGATCTGGCTATCGACGTAAAGAGAGGTATAGATGATGCCGTCTTTTTCGTCAAAAGAGTTGTGCAGAGGTCCAAGGCCAAGTTCGACTTGTCCTTGCAAGCTCTTTGCCATATCAAGCACCGGGATGCCGTACGGATCGGTGCCGGCGAACTCTTTTTTGTCGATCAAATTTTTGATCTTTTTAAAATCATAAACCGTCGCGTGAGTATCTAGCTTACCGCCGATAACGATGTAGCGGCCGTCAGGAGTGACGTCTACGCCGTGCGGGCTCTTTGGCTCAGGGATCAAAAATAGCGCGCCGGCTTTAACCGCGGCGTCTAAGGTAACTACTCTATGGCCGTTTATCTCCATGTAGTTTTTCTTATCCTGAGCTAGCTTTTCTAAAATTTGCCAGTTATAAACGTGCAAATAGTCCGTGTCGTTTCTGCTCGCGCCCGCTTCAAACGGAGGCAAGCCCTTTTCGATACCGCCCGTATACATCTCGGAGTTTATCGAGTTTGTAAACGCCCAGCCGAAGCTCTCGCCCTTACCGGCGTCGCTTAGATCCTGCCAATACGGAGGAAGTTCGAGCGAGAAGGAAGCTTTCTCGTCTATCTTGCCTTTTGGATAGTCAAATTTCCAAAACGTTACAGCGCCACGGAAAACCGCTTCGTACTCGTCCATCGAGTGGTAGCCGTTATCTAGCGGAGCCGCGTATTGCGCTGCTTCGATGACGTATTCGCTGTTTGGAGTGATAAAGCTACCGCCGTGTTCGCTTTTCATGATAGGGTTAACCACGATCTGAGTCGTCTCGAAATCGTGTAAATTTATCACCGCGATGCGAGGGTTGGCCTTGTCGTTGATGAAAAGATAATCGCCGACGTATTCGCCGTTTTTCTCGGTTAATGCAGGATGGTGAGTGTCGCCCCACGAAAGTTCCTTGCCTCTAATCGCGCCGCTTTTTAGGATAGCCTTAGACTCCTCATCAAAGCCGTATCCCTGCCAAGGCTCTGGCGTAAAGACGCCGATAAATTTGTAAATCCTCATCGAAGGTACGCCGTAAACCATCACCTGTCCGCTTTGGCCTCCTGAGGAAAAGACGATATAGTCGTCTTTTTTACCGCTTGGCTGATATGTTTTAGCAGCCGCTAGGACGTCTTTTTCCGTTAGTCCGCGCGCTTTCATGATAGCTTGTAGGTCGCTATCCGATGCACACGCACTGCTAACGGAAAACGCGAGGCCCGCAGCCGCAACGATACCGCAACTAAGTAGTTTGTTCATTGAAAATCTCCTTTCCTAAGATTTTTTCTTGTAAATTTGGATCTCGCCGTTTATGCTAACGGCTATGACGCTATCTTCGTCGTTAAAAATTTTTATCACGGCGTCAGAGTTTTTGCCTATTTTTTCTATCTGTTTAAACTCCGCGTCGCTTCGTAAAATTTCGCCGTTTCCAAGCCCGATATAAACTTTATCCTGCACGACCAGTAGGCTTTTAACGCGCGAATTTGAGATTTTGTAAATTTGAATTTCTGCGTCCGTCAAATTTGCGTTTGCTTTGCCGCTAGTCAAATTTAAATCCGCTTTGTTTTGCGCGTTTTTGACGGCAGTCAAATTTGAGCTAGCGTTGTCTTTGCCGTTTGTTTGCGTCAAATTTGCTTCGGCGTCAAATTTGAGACTAGCTATCTCGCCGCTAGCAAGTCCGAAAATCACGCCCGAGTTTATCTCCGCCGCGCTCAGAGCTACGGATTTTAACTTGCCTAGGTTTTTTGCCTTCATGGTGCTTAAATTTACGGTAAAAACCGATCTATCCCAGCTAGTTATCAGCGCAGTACTGTTTAAAATTTGACAGGTTGCGATACAGTATGCGCCGTTAAGATCCGCGCGCATCAGCTTTTTTGACGCAAGATCGTAAGAGATAAAGGCATTTTTGCCGGCGACCGCGTAAATTTTGCCGTTTGCGACGTGAAGGTGCGTTACCTGCGCATCAAGGCTTAAATTTGAAAGATTTAGCGCGCTAGCATAAGAGCTAAAATTATCGCTAAATTTAGCTATCTCGCCGCTTGAAAATCCTGCGTATAAATTTTCGCCCTCGAAGGCTAGCGAGGTTATCTCGTCTGTTTTAAAGTCAAATTTTCTTATGGGTTTTAAGTATTTTTTGTTAAGTATATTTAGCGAATTTTTGGTATCGTAGATGGCTAGCGTTTTGTTTTGCTCGCTATAGGCGCAGCTTTTTACGTCGAGGCTAGCCGTAGCGCTAACGTCGCTTGCGAAGGAGAAAATAAACAGAGCGCATACGAGCGCTATAATTTTCATGGATGACTTCCGAATTTTAAATTTCCGCTAAAGAAACTATACAACCGGAAGGCTTAAAGTATATTGATTTAAATCAATATCAGTAATAATTGAGCATAAAAAAATATTTCTGTGTTATAACGTAACACTCATAACAACTAAATAATAAAGCTGTTATTATTTCAGATTTTCCAGCGTTTTCTTGATGTTTTGCGCCGTTAGATTGGAGATCTCGGCGACGAATTTATCGTTTTTATCTAGTACGTATAGCGAGGAGCTATGAGCGACGGAGTACCCCATGACCGATTTTTCAAGCAGCACCTTTTGATACTTCACGCCGTAGCTTTTGGCAACCTTAGGTAGATCGTCTAATACTATACCGTAAGAATTCGGATAAAAATACTTCGCGTACTCGTCGACGTTTTTAGGTTCGTCGCGCTCCGGATCGAGAGTGACGAAAATCACGACGATATCGTCTCGTTTAATTTCGTTTAAAACGCCCGAAAGGATACCCAGAGTCGCAGGACAGACGTCGGGGCAGGTGGTGTAGCCAAAGTAAATAACCTTATTTTTGCCTTCAAAGCTCTTTAGACTCACCGCGCCGTTTGCGCTTTGGCCGGTAAGAGCGTATTTGTTTGAGTAGAGTGCGAGATAACCTACGCCAAGAACCGTTAAAAACAGTATAACTACGATAAGAAGCTTTTTCATCATCCGCCCTTTCTAGTGAAATTTGCGTCTATTGATGCAAGTCGAAATCTATATAAAGTCCGCTTTTTTTACCGTTTTCTAGCACCTCGAAACGGTACCTCATGATGTTTATCAGGCACGCGCTTAGCACGACGTTTGAGACGTAGGCGTTGTCGCGTTTTTCGACTTCGGCCTTGATGACGCCCATGTCCATATTTACGCCGTGGATCTCAAGGCTCGGGTTTTTAAACCCTTCTAGCCCCTCGATACGCACGATCGTCGGCTGCATCGTGTAAACGGGCTTTGGCGAGAGGCTAAATTTAACCGTCTTGCCGCGAAACTCTACGCCGCAGGAGTGCTCGGCGTTCATATCGCAAGGAAGCGGGGTTAAATTTGCCCCCACGTCCTCTGCGCTCAAAAAGTCCTCTTGCGCTTTCGGTTTAAAAAACAGGTACGCCGAGGTGCCCAAAACGCCGACCAACAGGACTAAAATAATGAGAAACTTTTTCATTAATGTTTGTGGTGTCCGCCGTGATCGTGTCCGTGTTCGCCGTCTTTTTTAGCTACGACCGGCTTTGCGACGATGTCTTTTAGCTCGAGTTTTTGTCCATTGTCAAACTCTAGCGTAGCATCTAGTTTGTCGCCCTCTTTGATCGGAGCTTTGATGCCCATTAGCATTACGTGCAGACCGCCAGGCTTTAAATTCGCCTCGCCCATCGCAGGTACTTCGATGTTTTCTATTTGTACCATTTTTTTCATGCCGTCTACTTCTTTGTGCGTATGTATCTCGCCCGTAGCGGCCGCCGGAGAGCTAGCGCCGACCAGTTTTACCGGTTTATCCGTGTTGTTTTTGATATCGAAAAACAGAGCCGTATTTTTTGCGCCAGGAGGAGTAGCCTTGGCGTAGATATCAACGATCTCGATATCTGCGGCGTTTGCAAAGCCCAAAGAGGCGACTACTAGAGATAAAGCTAAAAATTTGCTTTTCATTTTTTGTATCCTTTTATGTAGAATTTGATATTCGCTATTGTAACACAAAATAAAAGCTTTTTAAAATTTTTAAGAGAAAATGTAATATAATTCTGGTCTTTATTACGAAAATACGCAACGTTAGGAAAATTTTGAAAAAACTACTCGGCTTACTTATTTTTTATGCTTTTTTTTCTCAAATTTTACTCGCCGAGGCTTTAGCGGACGCAAATTTGACGGGCGCTAAATACTGGCTAAAAAAGCTAGGCGCAGCTGACGTCAGATACGGCTACTACGAGGCTAAGACCAAAATCATCGTCGTAAATAAATCGAAAAAAACCTTGCAAAGCTTCGAGTATGCAGGCGGCGCGCTGGAGGAAATTTTCTCGCAAAGCGTGATAACGGGCAAAAGCGGGGATAAATTTAAAGAAGGCGACCTAAAAACGCCGGTCGGAGTTTACGACGTCACGGACAAATTTACGCCGCCAGATCCATTTTACGGGCCGCTTGCGATGTCGCTATCATACCCGAACGCTCACGACAAAGCCGCACAAAAAACGGGCGGAGGCATCTGGATACACGGCCTGCCGATGAAAGGCAAACGCAACGATGAAGTGAAAACGCGCGGCTGCGTGGCGTTTAACAACGACGCGCTAGTGAAATTTGGCCAACTAATCGGCAACGAAGGCGTCGTGATAATCAGCGAAAACCAAAAGGTGGACGCTAGCAAAGACGACGTAGCGCGCGTTCTGGCGCATCTGCACGAGTGGTTGCAGGCGTGGCGAGATAACGAGACTAAAATTTACCTCGGCTTTTACGCGGACGAATTTGTAAAAATAGACGGCAAAAACGCGCTAACGAGAGCCAAATTTGCCGAAAATAAAAAGAGAATTTTTGCGCTAAACGAAAAAAAGAGCATAAAAGCTTCAAATTTTAGCGTGACGCCGTATCCAAACATAAAAGGGCAAAATCTTTTTAGAGTGGTTTTTGACGAGGATTACGCAGCGCCGAGTCACGAATTTAAGGGGCAAAAAGAGCTCTACGTTCGGCTAGATAAAGATAAATTTAAAATCTTAACGGAGAAGTAAATGCAAGAAAAAAGCGAAATGGTAAAGGCTCAGATCGAGGAAATTTTAAAGGCTAGGGGCGAGTTTTTCGCCGAGCTAGACCGCCAGGTGCCAAAGGTAGCGGGCACTGACGTGTTTGACTTTGCGGCGGTTAAAGAGGCCGATTTAAAGGCGCTTTACGCTAAATTTTACTCTTACGATTATAGTATTAGAAAGCTGCTCCCTAATGTTTATGAGGCGTTTGGCGTAAAATTCAATGTCTGAACTCGTTTTAAACAGATCCGCCTACATCCATAATCTAACCAAAATTTGCGCCAAAGCCGGCGGCAAAGATCGCGTGATTTTGGTGCTAAAAGACAATGCCTACGGGCATGGAGCGGCGCTTGTGGGGCGTGAGGCGGCGAGCTACGGCATCAAATTTTGCGCAGTCAAAAATGAAATCGAGGCGTGCGAGCTGGAGCCCTTTTTCGAGCACATCCTCATCCTTTCGCATATCCCGCACGGCGGCGAGAGCGAGCGATTTATCTACGCGGTAAACGACATTTCGCTGATTGCTAAATTTAAAAAAGGCGTGCGCGTGCATATCGCCGTCGATACGCTCATGCACCGAAACGGCGTGGCGATAGATGAGGTACGGGCGGCGTGCGAGGCGGCCTTGACGCACGGACTGCAAATTTGCGGTGCATTTACGCATTTTAGAAGCGCCGAGGAGCTTAGCGGAGATTATTTTGTACAGAGGCAAAATTTCGCCGCGGCAAAAGCCGTAGTGCGTGAAATTTGCGGCGAGGGAGATTTGGTTTTTCACTCGCACAACTCCGCTGCGACAGAGCGCTTTGGCGAGCTAGCGGACGAGTGCGTGCGCGTGGGTATCGCAGCCTACGGATACGCGCAGTTTGACGAGAGTTTGGAGCTAAAGCGCGTGGCGTCGCTCTGGGCACATAAGGTTAGCGGCAGAGTGCTAAAAAAGGGGCAATGCGCGGGCTACGGCGCTAAATTTTGCGCAAGCGAGGATATGAAAATCGCCGTTTACGACCTGGGATACGGCGACGGACTGCTGCGCTATGCGGGCGAGGGCGAGCTAAAGACGGCGGGCGGACAGCGACTGCTTGGCAAAATGTCGATGGATAGCTTTTGCTGCGAAGACGTCGGCGATAAAATTTGCGTATTTGACGATGCGCGCGTTTGGGCTGATTTTTTCGGCACGATAAGTTATGATGTTTTGACTAAGCTCTCGCCTAGCATAAACCGCAGATGGGGTTAAATTTAATAACCCTAAAACCCCAAATATACACTAAAACTTTTATATTTCACCGCTTTTTACGACGGCATATCAGACGCCAAAATATCCTTTTAATTTGCTTAGCTTGATTTGGTCGTATCGTAAGCCGTAATTATTGCGGTATGTGCGAGAGGTCTGCAATTTTAGTCCTAGCGTAAAATATTAAATTTGATAAAAAGTGTCGCAAAGTTTAAATTTAAAGTTTTAAAAGATTGATTAAATTTACTTCAAAATATCCCGAAGCGCAGTTTTTAGATCGCTAAATTTAAAGCTAAATCCGCTCTCCATTAAGGCTTTGGGATAAACTTTCGCACCCTCAAGCAGCACGACGGATCCCTCACCCAGCATCAAATTTAACGCAAATTTAGGCACTTTAAAAAACGTCGGTCGCCCTAAAACCTTGCCTAAAATTTGAGTAAATTCGCCGTTTGCGCTAGGTTGCGGCGAAACGAGATTAAAAACGCCGCTTTGACGGTTTTGTAAGGTAAATTTAAACGCCTCTAGCAAATCAGTGATATGAATCCAGCAAAACGCCTGCTCGCCGCTACCGATCTTGCCGCCAAGACCAAGCCTAAATGCCGGCAACATCTTAGCTAGTGCGCCGCCTCGCCCCAGCACCACGCCTAGGCGAAATATCGCCGTTTGCGTCCGTGCTTTAGCGGCCTCGCTCTCCCACTCGCATGCCAGCTCGCCTAAAAATCCGCGGTCAAATTTGACCGAGCTCTCGTCGTGATCAATGCCGTTTTCGTAGATACCCACGGCCGAAGCGCTGATGAAAAATGGCGGATTTTCTAGCTCGTTTATCGCGCCTGCCAGCGTGCGCGTCGTCTCTATCCTGCTTGTGCGAAGGCGTTTTTTATACGCCTCGCTCCATCTGGCCGCGATAGAAGCGCCTGCTAAATTTATAACCGCATCACAGCCGCCAGCGAGGTCTTTGAGTGCGTCTTTATCGGCGTAGACAGCTCGCGGTATGGCTACGACCTCGTGACCTTCGGCTCTAAAAAATCTGCAAAGCTCGCCGCCGATAAATCCGCTCGTGCCGTTTACGGCTATTTTCATATTTTGCCTTTTTGATAAATTTACTTTTATGCGTGCGGTCAAATTTGACGCGCCGCAGGGTTAAATTTGGCGTCAAATTTAACGCCCAAAGCCAAGCCGTTTCGCTTAAATTTGACGGCGAAACGAGGGCTTAAATTCACCCGCCAAATTTACTTTCTAAAATACTCTTTCACACCGTTTTCGCCATCTAGTTGCGAGCGTAATTTTTCTAGCGCGGCGATACGATCTTGGGTGCTTGGGTGCGTGCGAAATAGCGAACCCAGCGCGCTTTTTACGCCGCTAAATGGATTAACGATAAACATATGCGCGCTTTGTTCGTCGGCGTTTGCCATCACGCGTCCGCGCGCGTAGTCCTCGAGTTTGCGCAGTGCGCCTGCTAGGTGCTGGGGCTTGCCAGTTATCATCGCTGCGCCCCTGTCGGCCTCAAACTCCCGCGCCCGCGATATCGCCATGCGTATGATCGTGGCTGCTAGCGGCATGATGACGGCTAGAGCGATTAGCATCAAGGGATTTTGCTTGCCTTCACGATTCGCCGCGCCAAACTGTGCAAAATTTGCCAGTATCGCGATCGCGCCAGCAAAAACCGCCGCGATAGAGCCCGTTAGGATGTCGTAGTGGCGCACGTGGCTTAGCTCGTGAGCTAGCACGCCCTCGATCTCGTCTTTGTTTAGTATATTTAGCAGGCCCTCGGTCACGGCTACTGCGGCGTGGCTAGGGTTGCGACCTGTGGCGAATGCGTTTGGTACGGCTTCTGGGATGATGTAGATCTTTGGCATCGGCAAATTTGCCTTCGCGCAAAGCTCGCGTACGATCTGATAAAGTCCCGTCGCGTGTGCCTCGTCCACGGGTACGGCTCGGTAGTGCTTGAGCACGAGCGTGTCAGAGAAAAAGTATGAAAAGAAATTCATCCCAAGCGCTATTACAAACGCGACCAGCATACCGCTCGTGCCGCCTATAGCGCCGCCGACTGCTACAAAAAGCAGCATCAGCACGGTCATCAAAAATGCGGTTTTAAAAAGTTCCATTTGTTTCCTTTACTCGTAAAATTTTACAAAAATATCTCGCCGCCCTCTTTTATTTTTTCTATGAGGGCAAAAATATCTCGCTCAGCTAGGCGCATCGGAGCCGATCCTAGCGCGCCTAGATCGTTTAGATAAATCGCATCGTCCGAGTTTAATTTTATGAAAAATCCAAGGTCGCCGTCTTGACCTATCATATAAAAATTTGGCTCGTAAAGCGCTACTTCGTAGGTTTCGTTTCGCTCGGCTAGAGCTGCGCGCCCGTATAGATAAGCGCCAGCGCCAGATTCGTTAAAAACGTCTAAGCACTCCTCGCCCTCGAGATCCTCTAAAAATTTTAGATATAGTGGCGGAAATTTTATCACCGTTTATCCTTGCCTATTATGGCGGTTTTAAATACCGCGGCGTCCGCGCCAGTCTCGCTAAGCGCGGCTAGCTCGTTTTGGCTCTCTATGATAACGCAAATTTGAGCGTCAAATAGATAGTCCTGCGCCAGTTTTGCCGCTTTGCCGGCAAGCTCGCGGGGCACGACGATAAATTTCGCTCCGGCCGCGTTTGCGACGATGATTTCGTTTAGATTTTCCGCTTCGACGCAAAACTGGGCGCCGAGCTCCTGTGCGCGCTTTATCGTAGCTGCGTCAAATTTAAATAAATTTTGCTTGCCCGCTTCGATCTGCTGGGCATTCTCGCGCCAAAACAGCGGCTCATAGGGCACTAGCTCGTGGCCGATTAGTTTCATTTTTTATCCTTTATGCAGTCCTCACATATATACCCGCCGCCGCTTATTACGGCGTTTTTGGCTTCTATAAAGGTGCCGCATTGTTTGCATTCGACGAAATTTTGGGCCTCTTTGTCCTCTTTTTTTGCACCGCCTTTTACGCCTCTTTTTACGCGGGTTTTAAAAAATATCAAATAAATCGCGATTAAAACCGCCAAGAAAGCTAAAATTTTAAATAACATCGCCGCCCTTTATAAGTACGTAATTTCGGTTGCCGCGCCCGTAAATTTGAGCTTTGAGCCCGTCTAGCTCGCTTTGCACGCTGCTTCCTTTGTAAAGTAAAATTTGAGTTTGCGTGTCAAAAAAACCGTCGCAAATCCCAAGCAAATCTTTTGTTTTCATTAGCGCGCGGCTCGTGATTAGCTGCGCCGCAAAGGGTTCGCCATCCTCGATTTTGCAAGATTTTACGCGGACGTTTGCTAAATTTAGCTCGGCCTTGACGTAGCTTAGAAACGCCGATTTTTTCGGGCTGGGCTCAAAGAGATGCCACTCGCACTCCCTTAAAATCATCGCGAGAAATATTGCTGGAAAGCCTGCTCCACTGCCCACATCAATCGCCGTTTTGGCGCCCCAAATTTGCGGGAAAATTTCAAGCGGAGCTATGCTATCGGCGATCTGCTCGTTTAAATTTTTATAGTTGGTGAGGCTGTGCACGCGGTTAAATTTAGCCAAAATCTCGCTAAATTTCGCCGTTTGCGCGCTAAAATCCCTCGGCAGGTCAATTTTCATCTAACATATGCCCCATCTGCTCTTTTTTCACGCGCAGATAGTTTTCGTTAAATTTGTTCGCATGGATGACGATCGGCACGCGAGAGACGATTTGCACGCATTTTAGCCCGGACAGTTTTTTTGGGTTATTGGTTAGCAAATTTATCTTTTCGATACCGAAGTGTTTTAATATAAAATCAACTATCTCATACGTGCGCTCGTCGGCCTTAAAACCTAGCTGGTGGTTTGCCTCGATGGTGTCAAGGCCCTGATCTTGCAGATGGTAGGCGTTTACTTTGTTTAGCAGGCCGATATTTCGCCCCTCTTGGCGCAGATAGATCACCATGCCGCCGTACTTTTCGATGTATTTTAGGCTGGCTTCCAGCTGGTCGCGGCAGTCGCACTTTAGGCTACCGATCGCATCGCCAGTTAGACACTCGGAGTGGATGCGGACGTTTACGACCTCGCCGAAAGGTTTTTTGTAAATCGCTAAATGTTCTTTCTCGCCCTCCTTAAATGCCTTTATCTCAAATATCCCGAAACGAGAGGGTAAATTTGCCGTATTTGAAAGCTCGATATTCATAAAATTTTAACTCCTATTATGTTACACTAAGCGTAAATTGTAGCGAAGTAAAAGGAAAATTATGTTTAAACGTTTTAGAAGGCTCAGGATAAATCCAGCGATCAGGGAGATGGTGCGTGAAACTAGCGTTTGCGCGAGCGATTTTATCTATCCGCTTTTCGTAGTCGAGGGCAAAGGTATAAAAAAAGAGATAAGCTCGATGCCGGGCGTCTTTCAGATGAGTTTGGATGAAATTTTAAAAGAGTGCGAAATCGTGCGAAATTTGGGCATAAAAGCGGTTATTTTGTTTGGAATCCCTAGCCTAAAAGATAGCGTAGGCAGCGACGCTCTAAGTGATGATGGCATCATAGCGACCGCGCTACGAGCGATAAAGGATAAATTCCCTGATCTAGTCGTGATAACAGATCTTTGCTTTTGCGAGTACACCGATCACGGTCACTGCGGCATCCTAGATCACGTCCACCAGACCGTCGATAACGACGCGACGCTAGAAATTTCCGCTAAACAAGCTCTGATCCACGCCAAAAACGGAGCTGATATGATCGCTCCAAGCGGCATGATGGACGGCATCATCGCTACCTTGCGCGGGGCGCTGGATTTGAGCGGATATGAAAATTTGCCGATTATGGCGTATTCGACCAAATTTGCTTCGGCGTACTACGGACCGTTTCGCGACGTAGCCGAGAGTGCACCGAGCTTTGGCGATAGAAAAAGTTACCAGATGGATCCCGCAAACCGCCTAGAGGCCGTGAGCGAGAGCCTGGAGGACGAGGCGCAGGGGGCCGATATCTTGATGGTAAAGCCTGCGCTTGCGTATCTAGATATCATCCGTGATCTGCGCGAGGCTACGAGATTGCCGATCTGCGCGTATAACGTGAGCGGCGAATACGCTCTGCTAAAAGCTGCGGCAAAAGCGGGCGTAATCGACTACGAGCGCGTGATGATGGAGACGCTAGTCGGGTTTAAGAGAGCGGGGGCAGATCTAATAATAAGCTATCATGCTAAAGAAGCCGCCGCTTTACTAAGAAAATAGCGGCTCGTCTTTTGAGTGCTTTTGAGAGAGATTTGAAATTTTAAGTCTGCGGCAGACTACCTGTCTAGCCTTGACTTAAAATTTCTGCACAACTCTCAAAATCATCTCAAAAATACTTCGCCTTGTAGATTTTATGGGTAAAATTTGGGAATTTAAGGGGGCAAAATGCGGCACTTTTTAACGTTAAACGATTTTAGTAAAGACGAAATCATAGAAATTTTAAATTTGGGTTTGCAGATAAAAAAAGAGGCAAAGGCACGAGATTTTAAGCCGTATCTAAAAGATCAAAAATTAGCGATGATATTTGAGAAAAGCTCGACTAGAACGCGCGTGAGCTTTGACGTAGGGATGAACGAGCTTGGCGGGCACGCGTTGTTTCTTAGCTCAAACGACATCCAGATCGGGCGCGGCGAGCCGATAAAAGACACCGCGCGCGTGATCTCGCGAATGTGCGATCTCATCATGGCTCGCGTTAATCGCCATGAGACGTTAGAGGAGCTTGCCAAATTTAGCCGCGTACCCGTGATAAACGGCCTTAGCGATAAATTTCACCCCGCGCAGCTGATGGCCGATCTCATGACGGCGGTCGAATGCGGGCTAAAAATAGACGAGATAAAAGCGGCGTTCGTTGGCGACGGCAACAACATGGCTCACTCGTGGCTGATGCTAGCTAGCAAGCTTGGCTTTGAGCTAAGGATCGCGACGCCAAATGGCTACGAGCCGGACGATGATATAGTAAATTTAGCGATAAAAAACGCTCAAATTTCTGGAGCTAAAATTTATCTAACTCAGGACGTAAAAGAAGCCGTCTCGGGCGCTAACGTCGTTACGACCGATACTTGGGTCTCGATGGGGCAAGAAGCGGAAAAAGAAAAGCGCCTAAAAGACTTTGCAGGCTTTTGCGTGGATGAAAATTTGATGAAATTAGCTGCGCCGAGAGCGATATTTTTGCACTGTTTGCCTGCCTACCGCGGATACGAGGTGAGCGAGGCGGTGTTTGAGGCGCATGCGGATGAGATTTTTGCCGAGGCGGAAAATAGATTGCACGCGCAAAAAGGCGTGATGGTTTGGCTGGATAGGCAGCGAAACGGGTAAGTTAAGGAACTAAATGAAAGAAAAAAATCTACAAAAAACATACGAAAAAATAGATGAAATCTCAGGTGAGCTCGGGATAAAAGAGGGTGAGAAAACGATATTTGAGATCGTGCCGACTAGCGATCCTAATCAAATGAGCCTTAGCCTAAAAAGCGGCTCGTGGGACGGGGTCGAGCCATGGTTTGGCATTGATGAAAATCAAAATTTACACACGATGGTTTCGTTAAAATCGCTCTCGCAACTCGTCGAAGCCTACCGCAACGTCCAAAAGGAAAATTTTGAGCTAAGGCTTGAAAAGACGATCTGGCAGAACGTGCCGATAGATTTCGCCGATGTCTGGGTCGTGGCGATGGACGAGATACGCAAGATCGCCGCAAAAAATAAAAACAAAAAATGCATCGACGTAAATTTGGAAAAACTGGTAAAGGGTATCAAAAAGCAGTATCCAAATTTGTTCGTCGATATGGAAAATATAATGAAAAACGCAAGGAATAAAACGCTATGATAGATTTTGACGCTTACGTGAAGTATTCGCGCCCGGGACCGCGCTACACGAGCTATCCGACCGCGCCCGAGTTTAGCGATAAATTTAGCTACGAAGACTACCTGCGGGAGCTAAAAAACCGCGATGCCTCGCGCCCGCTTTCGCTTTATTTGCACCTGCCGTTTTGCCGCAGCGCCTGTTATTTTTGCGGTTGCAACGTGATCTACACGAGCAAAGAGGACCGCAAAACGCGCTATATGCAGTATCTGCAAAAAGAGCTTGATCTGCTAGCGGCGAACCTCGATACGACCGCGCCCGTGCTGCAAATGCACTTTGGCGGCGGCACTCCGACATTCTACGGTGCGGATCAGCTAGACGAAATCATCAAAATGATCAAGGCTAAATTTAAAAACTTCTCTCCCGAGGCTGAAATCAGCTGTGAAATCGACCCGAGATTTTTGACCCGCGAGCAGCTTGACGTGCTCGTTTCTCACGGCTTTAACCGTATCAGCTACGGCGTGCAGGACTTTGATGAGCGCGTACAAAAAGAGATCCACCGCATACAGCCCTATGAAATCACCAAAAACGCCGTGGATATGGCGCGCGCCAAGGGCATAAACTCGATAAATATGGACCTGATCTACGGTCTGCCGTATCAGACGCTAGAGAGTTTTAAAGCGACGCTGGATAAGGCTCTGACGCTGTCTCCCGACCGCCTGGCGGTGTTTAACTACGCGCACGTGCCGTGGATAAAAAAATCTATGCGTAAATTTGACGAAGCGACGCTGCCTAGCCCTAAAACCAAGCTTGAAATTTTAAAATACACGGCCGAGTTTTTTATCAAAAACGGCTACAAAATGATCGGTATGGATCACTTTGCAAAGCCCGGCGACGAGCTTTTCGGCGCGCTTGCTAACGGCACTCTACATCGCAACTTCCAAGGCTACACGACCAAGGGCGGAGCCGATCTCATCGGTATCGGACTAACTAGCATCGGCGAGGGGCAAAGATACTACGCGCAAAATTACAAAGACATGGACGAATACGAAAAAGCCCTAGATAGCGGCGTTTTGCCGTATTGCAAGGGCATTTATCTAACTGGCGACGATCTAATCAGAAAGGCTGTGATCATGAGCCTGATGAGCAACTTTGCGCTTGATATCAAGGCGGTCGAGGCTAAATTTGACATCAAATTTTTCGAGTATTTTAAAGATGACTTGGTGGAGCTTGAAAATTTGAGCGAATTTGTAACTGTAACGCCTGAAAAAATCAGCGTAAACGAGACGGGCACGCTGATCATCCGAAATATTGCGATGTGCTTTGACGCGTATTTGAAAAAAATACCAGAAAATTTACGCCGATTTTCAAAAACTGTTTGATGGGTGGACATGTTTAAATTTAGCGAAATTTCAGATAAATGCGTAAAATGCGGCAAATGTATCCAAGTCTGCACGATCCACAAGATAAACTCCGACGAAACGACCTCTCCGCGCGGCTTTTTGGATCTCGTGGGGGCTTACGAGCGCGGCGAGCTAAAGTTTGATAAAAGTGCGAAAAATATCTTTGAGAGCTGCTTTTTGTGTACGAGCTGCGTCGAGGTATGTCCAAACTCCTTGCGCGTGGATACGGCGATAGAAAATGTCCGCCACGATATCGCGGATAAATTTGGCATCGCGTGGTACAAAAAGGCGTTTTTTTGGTTGCTTCGCCACCGCGCGGTGATGGACTTTTGCGCAAGGCTGGGATATGTGTTTCAAAGCTGTGCGTTTAAGATCCGCGAAGGCGCGATGAGCCCGAGATTTAGCCTGCCGATGGTGAAAAAAGAGCGGCTTTTGCCAACCGCTAGCAAAAAGAGCTTTTTAAACTCGCATGCCGAGTTTATAGACAACGGCGGCGATAAAACCATCGGCGTTTTTATCGGCTGTATGGGAAACTACGCGTATACAGGCATCGGCGAGGCTCTGGTTAAGATAGCTCGCGATCTTGGGTTAAATTTAAATTTGATGAAAAAGCAGGCCTGTTGCGGCGCGCCGGCGTATTTTACGGGGGATTTTGCGACGGTCGAGGTTTTGGCAAAGCGAAATATAGAGTATTTTGAAAAAATGCTAGGCGAGCTAGACGCTATCATCGTGCCGGAGGCGACCTGTTCGGCGATGATAAAGATCGACTACGAGCACTTCTTTCACGATGACGAGCAGTGGCGAGAGCGTGCAAAGGCGGTAAGCAAGAAGATATTTTTAGCGACGGAGTACTTTGAGAAATTTACGAATTTGGCTGAAATTTTGGCTAAAAAAGGCAAAAATTTGACCTCCGTGACCTATCACGACCCTTGTCACGCCAGAAAAATGCAAGGCGTCTTTAAAGAGCCTCGTAAACTGCTCGCTCAAAACTACGAAATGACCGAAATGGACGATCCAAACGAGTGCTGCGGATTTGGCGGCGTGACGATGCAGTCTGAAAAATATCATCTAAGCCGCGCGGCCGGACAAAGAAAATCCGAGATGATAAAAAACTCGGGCGCAAAAATCGTAAGCGCGGAGTGTAGCGCCTGTAAAATGCAGATTTCAAATGCACTACACATCAGCGGTTCTGACGTAAAATTTGAGAACCCGATAGAGTTAATCGCAAGGGTGCTTGGATAGAGTTTGACGGTAAGTTTATACTTTTTTGTTGTATAATGATAAGACGGTCGGTCGATACTGTAAAATTTGATAAATATCCTAAGGAAATTTCGTGAAAAAGGTGATATTCGTTATTTTGATGCTTTTTGGCGCCTTGCTTGCAAACGACGAATATCATATTTTTGTGAGCGCTTTTGGCGACGACGTAAGCGAAAAGGCAATAGAAAGCACGCGATTAGCCGTCGAAAAAAAAGTAGGCGACCTCGAGGGCGTCGAAAAGGTCGTTAGCGGTAAATTTGGTAGATACCGTGCCATCGCGATAAAAACACAGCCTCTAAGTGGAGAAAAAATTAAAATTTTAATTAATAAAATAAAATCCGCAGGATACAAAGAGGCATATGCTGGGATGGTAAAAAGCGAAAATAACGACGATAAAGGCGTCCTTGATTCTAAAACCACTGCAGAAGAAAAAGACGTAACTATGCCGAAAAAACGAGGATTAAGAAAGAAGCCGGACCTATTTTTTAAAGAGGCTCCGGAACCAATGGGCTAAAATTTAGCTTGCATGTGCGGCTAAATTCTAATTTTTTATCCTTATTTTCCAAAAAATTTTAGAAAAAGCTTGACTTTGAAAAGAAATTGGGCTATAATCCAACTTTCACAAATCAAGGATGCTGGTGTAGCTCAGTTGGTAGAGCTACTGCCTTGTAAGCAGTGGGTCGGCGGTTCAAGTCCGTTCACCAGCTCCATTTCATAACAGTGTTTGACCAGAAATACCATTGCAAAGCATTTATTTTTTAAATAGGGTGAGATACTCAAGTGGCCAACGAGGGCAGACTGTAAATCTGCTGACTATGTCTTCCGTGGTTCGAATCCACGTCTCACCACCATGCTACGCGCGGGAGTAGCTCAGTTGGCTAGAGCATCAGCCTTCCAAGCTGAGGGTCGCGGGTTCGAGCCCCGTTTCCCGCTCCAGATTTTGGAACTAAACTGGGAGCTGTAAGATGATAAAAATATTAAAATTTTATACATTTTCTACGGCACACCTTTTTAATTTCATTTAGTTGTTTATGCTTTTTCAAAAATTCTCTAACGCCAAGAGTTTGACGCTCATATGGCTCAGAGGTAGAGCACTTCCTTGGTAAGGAAGAGGTCGCGGGTTCAAGTCCCGCTATGAGCTCCACGGATTTTAGAGAAGAAAAATTAAGCATAAATTTGAAACGCAAATATCATTACGGAGGAAGAGATGGCAAAAGAAAAATTTTCACGTAACAAGCCACACGTAAACATTGGTACTATTGGTCACGTTGACCATGGTAAAACAACTTTGACAGCTGCAATTTCTGCTGTTCTTTCAAGAAAAGGTCTTGCTGAGCTAAAAGACTATGATAATATCGACAACGCCCCAGAAGAGAAAGAGCGCGGTATTACCATCGCTACTTCTCACATTGAGTATGAGACTGAAAATCGCCACTATGCACACGTTGACTGCCCAGGCCACGCCGACTATGTTAAAAACATGATTACCGGTGCGGCTCAAATGGATGGTGCTATCCTAGTTGTTTCTGCTGCTGACGGCCCAATGCCTCAAACCAGAGAGCACATCTTGCT
Organism: Campylobacter showae CSUNSWCD; assembly: GCF_000313615.1. Classification (NCBI taxonomy): domain Bacteria; kingdom Pseudomonadati; phylum Campylobacterota; class Epsilonproteobacteria; order Campylobacterales; family Campylobacteraceae; genus Campylobacter; species Campylobacter showae. Next base: position 32,957 of record NZ_AMZQ01000002.1, read on the forward strand.
ATCTCGCCAAGTAGGCGTTCCATATATCGTTGTTTTCATGAACAAAGCTGATATGGTTGACGATGCTGAGCTTCTTGAACTAGTTGAGATGGAAATTCGCGAGCTTCTAAACGAGTATGATTTTCCTGGTGACGATACTCCAATCGTAGCTGGCTCGGCTCTGCAGGCTCTTAATGAGGCTAAAGCTGGAACAGAGGGTGAATGGTCTGCAAAAGTTCTTGAGCTTATGGCTAGGGTTGACGAGTATATCCCAACTCCAGTTCGTGCAACGGACAAAGACTTCTTGATGCCGATCGAGGACGTTTTCTCTATCTCTGGTCGCGGTACAGTTGTAACAGGTAGAATTGAGAAAGGTGTTGTTAAGGTTGGTGATACTATAGAAATCGTTGGTATTAAACCTACACAAACAACAACAGTTACTGGCGTTGAGATGTTTAGAAAAGAGATGGATCAGGGTGAAGCAGGCGACAACGTAGGTGTTCTTCTAAGAGGCACTAAAAAAGAAGACGTTGAGCGCGGTATGGTTCTTTGCAAACCTAAGTCAATTACTCCTCACACTAAATTTGAGGGAGAGGTTTATATCTTAACAAAAGAAGAGGGCGGACGTCATACTCCGTTCTTTAACAACTATAGACCACAGTTTTATGTAAGAACAACTGATGTTACTGGTTCTATCACCCTTCCAGAGGGAACAGAGATGGTTATGCCTGGTGACAACCTAAAAATAAGCGTTGAGCTTATTGCTCCAGTTGCTCTTGAAGAAGGTACTCGCTTTGCGATCCGCGAAGGCGGCAGAACTGTTGGTTCAGGCGTTGTTTCTAAGATTCTAGCATAAACTAATTTATAATTTTTGGCGGAGATTGTTCTCCGCTTTTTTGAAGGGAATTTATGGCAAAAGGTAATAGAATAAAAGTTGGTCTTAAATGTTCTGAATCAGGTGATATAAATTACACCACAGTGAAAAATAGCAAGACAACGACTGAAAAGTTAGAACTAAAAAAATATTGCCCAAGACTAAAAAAACATACTATTCATAAAGAAGTTAAGTTAAAGAGCTAAGGCTTTTTAGGGCAATAGCTCCAACGGTAGAGCACTGGATTCCAAATCCAATGGTTGGGGGTTCGAATCCCTCTTGCCCTGCCATCAAAAGGTTAAAAATGGAAAAAATGATAAATTATATAAAGCTTTCTCGCGCTGAAATCGGAAAGGTAATTTTTCCGCTCAAAGAGCAAATAAGAAATGCTTTTATAACAGTTTTTGCTGTAGTAGCCATTGTTTCACTTTTTTTAGCTCTTGTTGATGCAATTATGTCTTTTTCTCTTTCAAAGCTGATTTAAGGTTGAATCATGGCACATAAATGGTATGCGATTCAAACTTATGCCGGTAGCGAAATGAGCGTAAAGAGAGCTATTGAAAATTTAGTTAGAGATAATCACATTGAAGAACAACTAAAAGAGATTATAGTTCCTACTGAAGATGTAATAGAAATCAAAAACGGCAAGAAAAAAATAAATGAAAGAAGTCTTTATCCCGGATATGCTTTTGCACATCTTGATTTGGATACAGCTCTTTGGCACAAGATTCAGTCTCTTCCTAAAGTCGGTAGATTTATAGGTGAAGCAAAAAAACCTACGCCGTTAAGCGAAAAAGATATAAATTTAATTTTAGAAAAAGTCCAAAAACGAGCTGCTCCTAAACCAAAAATTTTCTTTGATAACGGAGAAATTGTTCGTATTACGGAAGGACCTTTCGCAAATTTTACTGGTATAGTAGAAGAGTACGATATGATACACGGAAAGCTAAGGCTAAATGTTTCAATATTTGGCAGAAGCACCCCAGTTGAAATTTTATATTCACAAGTCGAGAAAATAGTATAAGGAGAAGTTTATGGCTAAAAAAGTTATAGGCGAAATTAAATTACACATTGCTGCTGCAAAAGCAAATCCAAGTCCTCCGGTAGGTCCGGCTCTTGGTCAGCAAGGCGTTAATATTATGGAATTTTGTAAAGCATTTAATGAAAGAACAAAAGATATGGCTGGCTTCAGGGTTCCGGTCGTTATCACTGTTTATGCTGATAGAAGCTTTACATTTATTACAAAACAACCGCCTGCTACGGATTTGATTAAAAAAGCTGCAGGAATAGATAAAGGTTCGGATAATCCGTTAAAAAATAAAGTAGCCAAGCTCACAAAAGCTCAGGTGCTTGAAATAGTTGAGAAAAAAATTGCCGACTTAAATACTAAAGATAGAGAGCAAGCAGCTAAAATCATTGCTGGTTCGGCTCGCTCAATAGGAATTACGGTAGTAGATTAATCCTTTTACCACATAAGGATTTTATAAAGTTGAATTTATGCACACGCGTTAATATTTTTAGCGCGTGTATTTTAAATTTGACAATGTGGAAGCATAAAATTTAAAAATGCGGAGAGATTAATGTCAAAAAAAACTACAAAAAGATTTGGTAAGCTACTTGAAAAAGTTGATACCACTAAAACCTACTCTTTAGCAGAAGCTATTGATACTGTAAAATTACTAAAAAGCGCTAAATTTGACGAAACGGTCGAAATAGCACTAAAACTCAACGTCGATCCAAGACATGCCGATCAAATGGTTAGAGGCTCGGTAGTGCTTCCTGCAGGAACTGGCAAAACCGTTCGTGTAGCAGTTATAGCAAAAGACGCGAAAGCTGATGAAGCAAAAGCTGCCGGTGCTGATATAGTCGGTAGCGATGAGCTTGTTGAGGATATTCAAAAGGGAATTATGAATTTCGACGTTCTTATCGCTACTCCAAATTTAATGGGACTAGTTGGTAAAGTAGGGCGAATTTTGGGACCAAAAGGTCTTATGCCAAACCCAAAAACTGGCACAGTTACTATGGATGTAGCTCAAGCGGTTAATAACGCAAAAAGCGGTCAAGTTAATTTCCGCGTAGATAAGCAAGGAAATATACATGCAGGTCTAGGCAAAGTTAGCTTTTCAAAAGAGCAATTAAACGATAATATTTTAACTCTTATCAAAGCGGTAAATAGACAAAAACCTGCGGCAGCAAAAGGTAGATATATTAAGAGTGCTGCTTTATCATTAACTATGAGCCCTTCTGTTTTACTTGAGGCTCAAGAGCTTATGGATCTACGCTGATTTAGCTAATAATTTTTATCTTAGATTGGAGATAGCAGAGGCTTTTGCTTAATCGTGCTTTTATGCCGCTCTGCTTGAAATCACTAGTCGGAAAGGAGAAAAACTAGATGACGAGAAACGAAAAATCTGAAATAATCAGTAAACTTGAAGCTGAATTTAAAGAAAATGAAGCGATTATAGTTTGCGATTATCGCGGTCTTAGTACTAAAAAACTTGAAGCATTAAGAGATGCGGCTAGAGTTTTAAACGTAAAAGTTCAAATTGTAAAAAATACTCTTGCAAATATCGCTCTTAATAACGTTGAAAAGTCTGGTATGGTTTTGAAGGATACAAATATCTTTATCTGGGGCGATCAGCTTTCAGCCACTAAGGTTGCGGCTAAATTTGAAGAGACCAACAGCGAACTATTCAAAATCAAAACCGCTCATATCGACGGCGAAGTTGCAAGCGTCGAGAAGGTCAAGGCTCTATCTAAGATGCCTAGCCGTGACGAGTTACTTGCTATGCTTTTGCAAGTTTGGAATGCGCCTATCCAAAATTTCACTATTGGACTAAATGCGCTTAAAGAAAAAAAAGAAAAATCAGCATAATATAAAAGGATAAAAAATGGCAATTACTAAAGAGGACGTATTAGAATTTATCTCTAATCTTTCAGTATTAGAGCTAAGCGAACTAGTAAAAGAATTTGAAGAGAAATTTGGCGTAAGCGCTGCTCCGGTAATGGTAGCAGGCGGCGCAGTAGCAGGCGGCGCAGCCGATGCAGCTGAAGAGAAAACAGAATTTAACGTTGTACTAGTTGACGGCGGCGACAAGAAAATCAACGTTATTAAAGTTGTTCGCGCTCTTACAGGTCTTGGTCTTAAAGAGGCTAAAGACGCAGTCGAGCAAACTCCTTCTGTTATCAAAGAGGGCGTTAGTAAAGACGAGGCTGAAGCAGCCAAAAAAGAGCTTGAAGAAGCTGGCGCTAAAGTCGAACTTAAATAATTTCATTTATTTTTACAAAGGAGGCGACGCCTCCTTATTTAATTTTTACAAAGATGCCGCAGACGTGCGGTTATTTACTTTCTTTCAAACTTATACCATGAGGTAGAATATGCTAAATAGTTTATACTCAGGAAATCGTCTTAGGGTTGATTTTTCAAATGTTGCCAAAGAGATAGATGTTCCTAACCTGCTACAATTACAAAAAAAGAGTTTTGACCAATTTTTAAACGTAGATAAAAATCAAGGCGAAAGCGGTATAGAAAAAGTTTTTAAATCAATATTTCCTATACATGATCCGCAAAACCGCTTAAGCTTGGAATACGTAAGCTCTGAAATCGGAAAGCCAAAATATACGATCAGAGAGTGCATGGAGCGTGGGCTTACTTATTCTGTAAATTTAAAAATGAAAATAAGGCTGATTGTTCACGAAAGAGATGAAAAAACAGGCGAGAAGATCGGCATAAAAGATATAAAAGAACAAGAAATTTTCGTTCGTGAAATTCCTTTGATGACAGATAGAATTTCATTCATTATTAACGGCGTCGAGCGTGTCGTGGTTAATCAACTTCACAGAAGTCCGGGCGTTATCTTTAAAGAAGAAGAGAGTCCTACAGTCGTAAATAAGCTTATTTATACGGCTCAAATTATTCCTGACCGCGGTAGCTGGCTGTATTTTGAGTATGATACCAAAGATGTACTTTACGTTCGTATCAACAAACGCAGAAAAGTGCCTGTAACTATACTTTTTAGGGCGCTTGGATACAAAAAACAAGATATTATTAAATTATTTTATCCAATACAAACGTTAACTATAAAAGACAACAAATTTTTGATGCCGTTTAATCCAGATGATTACCAGGGCAGGGTTGAATACGACATAAAAGACGAAGAAGGCAATGTTTTGCATGAGGCAGGCAAAAGGCTTACAAAGAGAAAGGCTGATAAGATTATTGCCGATGGAGTGAAATTTGTCGAGTATCCGACTGAAATTTTGGTAAATAGGTTTTTAGCTCACCCGGTTATCGACAAAAACAGTGGCGAGGTGCTTTATGATACTCTTGCCCAGCTTGATGAAAATAAATTGGTTAAAATTTTGGCTGATCAAGAAAGTATCGAAATTGCAAACGACTTGGCTGCTGGCGTGGACGACGCTATCATAAATTCATTTATCGCCGATAACGAGACGCTCAAACTACTACGTCAAACCGAAAATGTTGATGACGAAAACGATCTTGCGGCGATAAGAATTTATAAAGTTATGCGTCCTGGCGAGCCGGTCGTTAAAGATGCTGCTCGCGCTTTCGTAAATGATCTATTCTTTAATCCTGAAAGATATGATTTGACTGGTGTTGGCCGTATGAAAATGAACCACAAGCTAGCACTTGAAGTACCTGAATACGTAACGGTTTTGACCAACGAAGACATTATAAAAACGGCAAAATATTTGATAAAGGTCAAAAACGGACAAGGACATATAGACGATCGCGATCACCTCGGCAACCGTCGTATCCGCTCTATCGGCGAGCTTTTGGCGAACGAACTTCACCTGGGATTTGTAAAAATGCAAAAAGCCATCAGGGATAAATTTACGACGCTGGGTAATACCGAAGAGATTATGCCTTACGATTTGGTTAATCCAAAAATGATAACCACGACGATAATGGAATTTTTCACCGGCGGTCAGTTGAGCCAGTTTATGGATCAAACCAACCCGCTTAGCGAAGTTACGCATAAGCGCAGACTTTCAGCGCTGGGCGAAGGTGGTCTTGTTAAAGATAGGGCCGGCTTTGAAGTGCGCGACGTTCACCCGACTCACTACGGTAGAATTTGTCCAGTAGAGACTCCGGAAGGTCAAAACATCGGCCTTATCAACACGCTTTCTACTTATGCGAAGGTAAATAACCTCGGCTTCGTAGAGGCTCCTTATAAAAAAGTCGTAGATGGCAAGGTAACCGACGAGATCGTTTATTTAACGGCGACTCAAGAGGAAAATTTAGTTATCGCTCCGGCCTCTACCGCGCTTGACGAAAGCGGATATATAGTAGAGGATTTGATCGAAGCCAGACAAGACGGTGAGATGATACTAGCCAAACGTGAGGACGTTAAGCTAATCGACCTTTGCTCCGGCATGATAGCCGGTGTTGCTGCATCGCTTATTCCGTTTTTGGAGCATGACGACGCAAACCGTGCCCTCATGGGATCAAACATGCAGCGCCAAGCAGTACCGCTACTTCGCTCGTCCGCTCCTATCGTTGGAACCGGCATGGAGAGTACTGTAGCGCGCGACGCATGGGAGGCGATAAAGGCTAGACGCGCTGGAGTAGTCGAAAAGGTGGACAATAAAAACATCTTTATCCTTGGCGAAGACGAGGCAGGTCCATATATCGATCACTACTCTATGGAGAAAAACTTAAGAACCAACCAAAATACGACCTTCTCTCAGCATCCTATCGTTAAAAAAGGCGAAAGCGTAGCGGCCGGGCAGATCATCGCCGACGGTCCGTCTATGGAGCGCGGCGAGCTGGCTATCGGTAAAAACGCCCTTATAGCTTTCATGCCGTGGAATGGTTACAACTACGAGGACGCGATCGTAATTAGCGAAAAAATGATCCGGGAGGATGCATTTACGAGCGTGCATATTTACGAAAAAGAAATCGAAGCGCGCGAGCTAAAAGACGGCGTTGAGGAGATCACAAAGGATATTCCGAATATCAAAGAGGAAGACCTACTTCATCTTGATGATAGCGGTATAATAAAAATCGGCACGCAAGTAAAACCCGGCATGATCCTAGTTGGTAAGGTTTCTCCAAAAGGCGAGGTTAAGCCAACGCCTGAGGAGCGCTTACTTCGCGCGATTTTTGGAGAAAAAGCCGGCCACGTGGTAAATAAATCCCTTTACGCTGCAGCTTCTATGGAAGGTGTCGTCGTAGATGTTAAAATTTTTACCAAAAAAGGCCACGAAAAAGATAATCGTTCAAATAAAGTTTATGAAGAAGAAAAAGCGGCTTTTGAAAAAGAACACCACGATAGACTCTTGATGCTAGACCGCGAAGAGATGCTAAAAGTGGGCGCTCTGCTTTGCAAAACGCCTTTGAGTTCTGCTCAAACTATCGGCAAAAAAACCTATAAAAAAGGCGAGAAAATCGATAAAGAAGAGTTTGAAAACATCAACCGCTTTACTCTAAGCGCGATCGTTAAAGGCTTTTCAAAAGATGTTCAAAAATCATACGACGACATAAAAAATCATTTCCAAAACGAGAAGAAAAAGCTCAAAGAAGAGCATGACGCGAAGATGGAAATTTTAGAAAAAGACGACATCTTGCCAAGCGGCGTAGTTAAGCTCGTTAAAGTCTACATCGCAACCAAGCGCAAGCTCAAGGTGGGCGATAAGATGGCGGGTCGCCACGGAAACAAGGGTATTGTTTCAAACATCGTTCCTGAGGTTGATATGCCGTATCTGCCGAGCGGTCAGCCGGTCGATATCGTGTTAAACCCGCTGGGCGTTCCTAGCCGTATGAATATCGGCCAAATTTTAGAAAGCCACTTGGGACTTGTCGGCTACCGCTTAGGCGAGCAGATAAATCAAATTTTCCAAGAGAAAAAAGGCGAGTGGGTAAAAGAGCTACGAGCCAAAATGATCGAGATAGCCTCGGCCTCTAAATTTATGGATGCTAAAAAGACTCTAGGCAAAATGAGCGACGAGTTGCTTTTAGATTACGCTAGAGACTGGGCTAACGGCGTCAAATTTGCCACGCCTATATTTGAGGGCGTTAGAGTTGATGAGCTGATGAAACTATTTGAACTAGCTAAGATCGATATGGATGGCAAGACCGAGCTTTACGACGGACGCACGGGCTCAAAGATCAAAGAACGCGTAAACGTCGGATGTATGTATATGCTAAAGCTTCACCACCTAGTCGACGAAAAAGTCCACGCTAGAAGCACGGGGCCATACAGCCTTGTTACTCAGCAGCCAGTCGGCGGTAAGGCGCTATTTGGCGGACAAAGATTCGGAGAGATGGAGGTTTGGGCGCTTGAGGCATACGGCGCAGCTCATACGCTTCGCGAGATGCTAACGGTCAAATCAGACGACGTCGAAGGACGCTTGTCTGCGTATAAAGCCCTAACTAGAGGCGAAAACGTGCCTGAAACAGGTATTCCTGAGACATTTTTCGTTCTAACAAACGAGCTAAAATCATTGGCGCTTGATGTCGAGATATACGATGAGGATGAAAATAATGAGTGAGTTAAAACCTATTGAGATAAAAGAAGAACGCAGACCGCGCGATTTTGAGGCGTTTCAGCTTCGTTTGGCTAGCCCTGAGAGGATAAAGTCGTGGAGCCACGGCGAGGTCAAAAAACCCGAAACCATAAACTACCGCACGCTAAAACCTGAGCGCGACGGTCTATTTTGTGCTAAAATTTTCGGTCCGATCCGCGACTACGAGTGCCTTTGCGGTAAGTATAAAAAAATGCGCTACAAAGGCATCAAGTGCGAAAAGTGCGGCGTTGAGGTAACTAGCTCAAAGGTACGCCGCTCCAGAATGGGCCATATCGAGCTCGTGACTCCTGTTGCGCACATTTGGTACGTAAACTCGCTCCCAAGCCGCATAGGAACGCTGCTTGGTATAAAGATGAAAGACCTTGAGCGCGTGCTTTACTACGAGGCGTATATCGTCGAGAGCGTAGGCGACGCGTTTTACGATACCGAAAATAGCAAAAAAGTCGAAATTTTCGACGTTCTAAACGAAGAGCAATATGTTTCTTTGGCTTCTCGCTTTGAAGAGAGCGGATTTAGGGCTAGAATGGGCGGCGAAGTGATCCGCGATTTGCTAGCAAATATCGATTTGGTAGAACTTTTAAACACCCTAAAAGACGAGATCAGCGCGACAAATTCGGAAGCTAAGAAAAAAACTATTGTAAAAAGATTAAAAGTCGTTGAGAGCTTTTTAAATTCTGGCAACCGTCCTGAGTGGATGATGATTACGAATTTACCGGTCCTTCCGCCGGACCTTCGTCCGCTCGTTAGCCTTGACGGCGGTAAATTTGCAGTTTCTGACGTAAATGATTTGTATCGCCGCGTTATTAACAGAAACGCACGCTTAAAACGCCTTATGGAGCTTGACGCGCCCGAAATCATCATTAGAAACGAAAAGCGTATGCTTCAGGAGTCCGTCGATGCGCTATTTGACAACGGTCGCCGCGCAAATGCGGTAAAAGGCGCAAATAAACGCCCGCTAAAATCGCTTTCTGAAATAATTAAAGGCAAGCAAGGCCGCTTCCGTCAAAATTTGCTCGGTAAGCGTGTTGACTTTTCAGGTCGTTCGGTTATCGTCGTTGGCCCAAAACTACGCATGGATCAGTGCGGACTACCAAAAAGAATGGCTCTTGAGCTGTTTAAGCCGCATTTGCTAGCTCGCCTCGAGGAGAAAGGCTATGCTACGACCGTAAAACAAGCCAAAAAAATGATTGAGGATAAGACTAATGAGGTTTGGGAGTGCCTAGAGGAGGTCGTTGAAGATCATCCAGTTATGCTAAACCGCGCTCCGACGCTCCACAAGCTATCCATCCAGGCGTTTCACCCTGTGCTTGTCGAGGGCAAGGCTATCCAGCTACACCCGTTAGTTTGTGCAGCATTTAACGCGGACTTCGACGGCGACCAGATGGCCGTTCACGTGCCGCTGTCTCAGGAGGCTATCGCCGAGTGCAAAATTTTGATGCTTAGCTCAATGAATATTTTGCTTCCTGCAAGCGGTAAAGCTATCACCGTTCCTAGCCAGGATATGGTTTTGGGAATTTACTATCTAAGCTTAGAGAAGACCGATAGCAAGGGTGCGAATAAAATTTTTGCATCTGTAGATGAAGTAATGATCGCCGAGGAAGCACACTGCCTAGAGGTGCACTCGAAAATCAAAACAATGATTGATGGTAAGACTCTATTTACGACTGCGGGTCGTTTGATCATCCGCTCGATTCTGCCTGATTTTGTTCCTGAGAATATGTGGAACAGAGTTATGAAGAAAAAAGATATCGCGAATTTGGTCGATTACGTTTATAAAAACGGCGGCCTTGAGGTAACGGCAGGATTTTTGGATAAGCTTAAAAATTTGGGCTTCCGCTATGCGACCAAGGCCGGCATCTCGATCTCAATCGCTGACATCATCGTGCCTGATAGCAAGCAAAAATACATCAACGAAGCTAAGAAAAAAGTCCGCGAGATACAAAATCAATACGGCGCGGGCTTGCTAACGGACTCCGAGAGATATAATAAAATCATCGACATCTGGACAGATACAAATAACGTCGTCGCTGGCGAGATGATGAAGCTTATCCAGGGGGACAAGGGCGGATTTAACTCGATTTATATGATGGCCGATAGCGGCGCGAGAGGTTCTGCAGCGCAAATTCGCCAGCTAGCCGGTATGCGCGGTCTTATGGCGAAACCTGACGGCTCGATCATCGAGACGCCGATCATATCAAATTTCCGCGAAGGCCTAAACGTTCTTGAGTATTTTAACTCAACCCACGGCGCTAGAAAAGGTCTAGCAGATACCGCGCTAAAAACGGCGAATGCTGGATATCTAACTAGAAAACTGATCGACGTCGCGCAAAACGTGAAAGTTACTATGCATGATTGCGGTACGCACGAGGGTGTCGAGATTACCGAGATTACCGATAACGGCGAGCTTATTGAGAGCTTAGAGGAGAGAATTTTAGGTCGCGTACTGGCCGACGACATTATCGATCCTATAGCAAATGATGTTTTATTTCATGAGGGTACTCTTATAGATGAAGAAAAAGCTAAAGCGATAACCGAAGCGGGCATAAAATCTGTAAGTATCAGAACGCCGATAACTTGCAAGGCCGCAAAAGGCGTTTGCGCGAAATGCTACGGCGTGAATTTGGGCGAAGGAAAGCTGGTAAAACCTGGCGAGGCCGTAGGTATCATCTCGGCTCAATCTATCGGCGAACCTGGTACTCAGCTAACGCTAAGAACCTTCCACATCGGTGGTACGGCATCGACTGAGCAGCAAGACTACCAAGTCGTCGCACAAAAAGAGGGCTTTATAAGATACTATAATCTAAACGTTTACGAAAACGGCGGTAAGAGAATCGTGGCAAACCGCAGAAACTCAGCCGTATTGCTCGTCGAGCCTAAGATCAAAGCTCCGTTTGACGGAAAGATCGAGATCGAGATTGCTCACGAGGACGTAAATATCATCATCAAAGGCGAAAAAGAAGAGGTTAAATATGCTCTAAGAAGAGGCGATTTAGCTAAACCTAACGAGCTAGCAGGCGTTAGCGGCAAGGTCGAGGGTAAAATTTACATCCCTTACGCGGACGGCGACATAGTTAAAGAGAATGAAAGTATTGCAGAGCTCATCAAAGAGGGCTGGAACGTACCGAAACGTATTCCGTTTGCGAGCGAAATAAAAGTGGAAGACGGTGAACCGATTGCCAAGAGAATCCTTGCCGGCGCAAACGGCGTACTTAAATTTTACATCTTAAAAGGCGATTATCCAGAGCGCACAAGAAGCATCAAAAAAGGTCACGTAGTAACGGAAAAGGGATTATTCGTCGTGGTTGCCGACGAGGACGATAGAGAGGCGGTTCGCTACTACATCCCGCGAAGCTCTATTATTCAGGCAAACGATAGTGAGATGGTTGATAGTAAGACGATTATCTCAGAGCCTGAAAAACAAGAAAAAACTATTATTGCCGAGTGGGATCCGTATTCAACTCCAATAATTGCCGAAGAGGGCGGTAGAGTGACGTACGAGGATATCGAGCCTGGATATAGCGCTGATGAGCAGTATGATGAAGCAACTGGTCAAAGTCGCCTTGTGATTAACGAGTATTTGCCATCCGGTATCAAGCCTACAATCGTTATTAGTACTGATGAAGGCAGGATGATTCGCTATCAACTAGAGCCGAAAACCGCAATATTTGTAGGCAACGATCAAGTGGTGCAACAAGCCGACATCCTAGCTAAGACGCCTAAAGCCGTCGCTAAGTCTAAAGACATCACGGGCGGTTTGCCGCGAGTATCTGAGCTATTTGAGGCTAGACGTCCTAAAAATACGGCTATCATTGCCGAGATTGACGGTACGGTAAGGTTTGAAAAGCCGCTTCGATCCAAAGAGCGCATCGTAATCGAAGCCGATGACGGCGCAACATCTGAGTATTTGATAGATAAAAATCGTCAAATTCAAGTGCGCGACGGAGAATTTATCCACGCTGGCGAGAAGCTAACCGACGGACTAATCTCAAGCCACGACGTTTTGAGAATTTTGGGCGAGAAGGCGCTGCACTATTATTTGATTAGTGAAATTCAGCAAGTTTACCGCTCTCAAGGCGTTGCGATTGCTGATAAGCACATTGAGATCATCGTTTCTCAGATGCTTCGTCAGGTTAAGATAGTAGATAGCGGCGATACGAATTTCATTACTGGCGATATGATCTCTCGAACGAGATTTAAGGAAGAAAACGAGCGTATAATGCGAATGGGCGGCAATCCTGCGATCGCCGAGCCTATTTTGCTAGGCGTTACGCGTGCGGCTATCGGAAGCGATAGCGTGATCTCGGCGGCATCGTTCCAAGAGACGACTAAGGTTCTAACCGAGGCTTCGATTGCAGCCAAGATCGACCACCTCGAGGATCTAAAAGAAAACGTCATCCTAGGACGTATGATCCCTGTTGGAACGGGTCTTTATCAGGATCAAAAGATCAAGCTAAAACAAAACTAAAATTTAGCTCCTAAGCCTCGTTAAATTCGGCGAGGCTTAAATTTGCCTCGCTTTAAAACTAATCAGATAAAATCCATCCTCTGAATTTTAAAATTTGGAGTAAAAATGAAAAATTTCGATTTGGGAATTTTGTTTGTGAGGCTAGGGCTTGGCATCTGCCTTTTTATGCGCGGCTTTGCTAAAATTTTACACGGCGTAGGCGGCGTAAAAGGCATTTTGGCAAAAGCCGGCTTGCCTGAGATTATGGCATACAGCTCCTATATAGGCGAGGTTGTTGCTCTGATAATGATAATTCTAGGGATATTTTCAAGGATCGGCGCGCTACTCATAACCGGCACGAGCCTAACGATAATGTGCGCCTATCACGGGCTTGGAAATTTGCTAGAGCTTACAAACGCCGGCGGCTTTAAGGCTGAAATTTTATATCTTTACATCGCCTTGTTGCTCTGCATCATCTTTAACGGAAGCGGAAAATACGCGATTAGAAAAGATTAGTGTGATAAAACTCGGCTTTAAAGATGAAATTTACCTTATATTAAGGCAAATTTAAATAAAATCAAGTCTTTTTAATAAATTTAGTCGAAAGGAATTACTGTGCCAACCATTAATCAATTGGTCAGAAAAGAGCGCAAGAAAGTGACTTTTAAGTCAAAATCTCCAGCGCTAAAAGAGTGTCCTCAAAGAAGAGGAGTTTGCACTAGGGTCTATACTACGACTCCTAAAAAACCAAACTCGGCTTTGAGAAAAGTTGCCAAAGTTAGGCTTACAAGCGGATTTGAAGTGATCAGCTATATCGGCGGTGAAGGCCACAACCTACAAGAACACAGCATCGTGCTAGTACGCGGCGGCCGTGTTAAGGACTTACCGGGCGTTAAATACCACATCGTACGTGGCGCTCTTGATACAGCCGGCGTTGCGAAAAGAACTGTTTCTCGCTCAAAATACGGCGCTAAACGTCCAAAACCTGGTCAAGCAGCCGCAGCAGCAGGTAAAAAGAAATAAAAATTTAGGTTCGCAGACCATGCCATTAGCGGCATAGGTTTGAGTAAAATTTATAGAATTTGAAGGAATAATCAAATGAGAAGAAGAAAAGCTCCCGTCAGGGAAGTAATGCCGGATCCAATTTACGGCAATAAGGTAATCACTAAATTTATTAACTCTCTTATGTATGACGGCAAAAAAAGCGTCGCTACCGAGATCATGTACGGCGCTATCAAAGCTATCGAGAAAAAAAGCGGCGACGTAAAAGGTATAGACGTATTTAACGATGCTATCGAAAACATTAAGCCTCTTATGGAGGTTAAGTCTCGTCGCGTCGGCGGTGCTACCTACCAAGTGCCGGTAGAAGTTCGCCCGGCTCGCCAGCAAGCTCTTGCTATCCGCTGGATCATCGGTTTTGCTAGAAAAAGAAGCGAAAGAACCATGATCGATAAGCTAGCTAACGAGCTACTTGATGCGGCAAATTCAAAAGGCGCGTCTTTTAAGAAGAAGGAAGACACCTACAAAATGGCAGAGGCTAACAAAGCGTTTGCTCACTACCGCTGGTAAGAGGAGGCTAGTATGGCAGATAGAAAAACCCCTTTACATATGGTTAGAAACATCGGTATCGCTGCTCACATCGATGCTGGTAAAACTACAACCAGCGAAAGAATTTTGTTCTTTACTGGTATGAGCCACAAGATCGGCGAGGTTCACGATGGCGCCGCTACGATGGACTGGATGGAGCAAGAAAAAGAGCGCGGAATCACGATTACGTCTGCGGCGACAACTTGTTTTTGGAAAGATCACCAGATAAATTTGATCGACACTCCGGGCCACGTTGACTTTACTATCGAAGTTGAGCGTTCTATGCGCGTTCTTGACGGCGCTGTTTCGGTATTTTGCTCAGTTGGCGGCGTACAGCCTCAGTCTGAGACCGTTTGGAGACAAGCAAATAAATATCACGTCCCAAGAATCGTTTTTGTAAATAAAATGGACAGAATCGGCGCAAATTTCTTTAACGTCGAGTCTCAAATCAGAAACCGCCTAAAAGCAAATCCTGTGCCTATTCAAATTCCTATCGGCGCAGAGGATAACTTTGGAGGCGTGGTTGATCTCGTTAAGATGAAAGCTTACGTTTGGGAGGATGACAAAAAACCGACCGATTATAAAGAGATAGAAATCCCTGCAGAGGTAAAAGATAAAGCCGAAGAGTACCGCGCGAAGCTAATCGAAGCGGTTTCTGAAACCGACGATAGCTTGATGGAGAAATTTTTCTCAGGCGAGGAGCTAAGCGAAGAGGAGATTAAAAAAGGCATTAAAGCAGGCTGCTTAAGAATGACTATAACTCCGATGCTTTGTGGAACAGCATTTAAAAACAAAGGTATCCAACCGTTGCTTGACGCGGTCGTAGCGTATTTGCCTGCACCGGATGAGATCGAGGCGATCAAAGGCGTTTATGAAGATGGTAGCGAAGTAACGGTAGAAAGCACTGATAACGGCGAATTTGCGGCTCTTGCGTTTAAGATTATGACCGACCCATTCGTCGGACAGCTTACCTTTATCCGCGTTTACCGCGGTAGCCTTGAGAGCGGTAGCTATGCTTATAATACCGTTCAAGACAATAAAGAAAGAATCGGCCGTCTACTAAAAATGCACTCAAATAAACGCGAGGAAATTTCTGTTATTCACGCCGGCGAGATCGGTGCGGTTGTAGGTCTAAAAAATACCCTAACTGGCGATACGCTAGCTAGCGAAAAAGACAAGGTTATCCTTGAGAAAATGGACTTCCCTGAGCCGGTTATTAGCGTTGCCGTAGAGCCAAAAACTAAAGCCGACCAAGAAAAAATGGCTATCGCGCTTCAAAAACTAGCTCAAGAAGACCCAAGCTTTAGAGTAGGCACCGATGAAGAGAGTGGTCAAACTATTATCAGCGGCATGGGCGAGCTTCACCTTGAGATCATCGTGGACAGAATGCTACGCGAATTTAAAGTCGATGCCGAAGTAGGTCAACCGCAAGTTGCATACCGCGAGACTATCCGCAAAACCGTCGAGCAAGAGTATAAATATGCTAAGCAATCAGGCGGTCGCGGTCAATACGGACACGTATTCTTGCGCCTTGAGCCACTACCTGCAGCTAGCGGATTTGAGTTCGTTAACGACATCAAAGGCGGCGTGGTTCCAAAAGAGTACATCCCTGCGGTTGAAAAAGGCTGCAAAGAGGCGCTTCAAAACGGCGTACTTGCCGGCTATCCTGTTGAGGACGTTAAAGTTACCCTATTTGACGGTAGCTACCACGAAGTTGACTCATCTGAAATGGCATTTAAGCTCGCTGCTTCTATGGGCTTTAAAGAGGGCGCTAGAAAAGCGGGCGCAGTTATCCTTGAACCTATGATGAAGGTCGAGGTTGAGACACCTGAGGACTATATGGGCGACGTTATCGGCGACTTAAACAAACGCCGCGGTCAGGTAAACTCTATGGATGAGCGCAACGGAAGCAAGATCATCACGGCTTTCTGCCCGCTAGCCCAGATGTTTGGTTACTCTACTGATCTTCGCTCTATGACGCAAGGTCGCGCGACATATTCTATGGAATTTGACCACTATGAGGAAGTTCCAAAAAACGTCAGCGAAGAGATTATCAAGAAAAGAAACGGTTAAACCAAAAATTTGGCGGGGATGCAAATCCTCGCCTTCAATTTAATCTATATTTTGACCCTTGTAATTAAAACGGGTTTTTATTTTTATGTCCTCATAGCTCAGCTGGATAGAGCGCAGAATTCCTAATTCTGAGGCCGTGAGTTCGAATCTCGCTGGGGACATTTTACAGCCACATTAATAAACTTTTAAAAATATTTTTTAGAATCAAATTTGTACTTCATCCGCAATACTATTTTACTATCGACTTTGATTTGTAAATTAATATTTTATACCACTTTTAAGCCATGAGCAGTATTTCAATATTAAATTAATAAATTACTAATTCAATATTGAAATTTTGATCTTTCAGAAATAATCAGTTAAACAAACTAAAAATCAGCTCCTCTCTTTTTATAAAATTATGGTATAATTGGCGATAGTATTCTGTAAAATAGAACACTAAACATCAAGTAACTTTAAAGGAGTCCTTAATGGCAGTAACACAAGCAGAGGTTGCGCAGCTTTACGTGGCGTTATTTAACAGAGCCCCAGAAGGCGCTGGATTCAAAGCATGGATTAGCTTTGGCCACAACAAAACACAGGCTGAGATAGCTCAATTGATGCTAGAATCTCCGGCAGCTATAGACTACTATGGCGGCAGAATAGACCAAGATAAAGATTATATAGAGCTTATCTATAAAAATATTCTTGGCAAAGATTATACGCAAGATCCTGATGGTATTAACGCATGGGTTAAGCACCTTCAGCTAGGTCATTCAAGAGGCGAGACTCTCGTCAAAATATTTGAGGTAGCACAGTCTGCGGCAGCTAAAGCGGCAGATCCAGTTGCAGCTAAAATTTTCGAAAATAAGACGGCTATTTCAGCTTATATGGCTGAAAAAATCGCTAACATAGAAACAAGTGTTTCCGGAAGTTATGATTATAAACCGTTTCAGGAAATTATAAAAACTACGACCGATACGAATTTTGAAGAGCAAAAAGCAAAAATAGACGCTCTTGCCGCTTCTACTTCATACACTCTAACTACTGAGCCAAACGATTTAACCGGTGGAGTTGGACAAGATATTTTCAACGCTGTTGCAGACTCATTCATGGGTACAAACACTCTAAAGCCTACAGATAAGATCGACGGCGGTATGGGAGAAAATACTCTGAATGTTACCTTGAAAGATAATTTTAACGGTATGACTACGGGGTTTATCAAAAATATAGATAACCTAAATTTAACAAACACCTCTACAGCTAAAAAGACCTTTAATGCAAGAAATATTGATGGTCTCAAAAAAGTAACTTTAGATGGCGAAAATGGTATAAATTTCATAAATCCTCAAAATTTAGTCGATTTAACCATTGAGAATCTAAAAAGCAGTACGGAGTCGTTTAAATTAAATTATAACACCGGAACTATCGCTGGCACAAATGATACGCAAAATTTAACATTAGATAATGTAAATTTGCATAAAAATGCTATAGATAACGTGGTCGGTGTTGCAGGCACAGGTATAGATATCCCAAATATCGAAAATTTAAACATAACTACAAAAGGCGAGAAAAGCACTGTATTTATAAAATCAGGCGACAACACGAACCACTACAAAACTATATCGGTTAAAGGCACTACCGATATTAAACTTATGGTGGAAAGCGATCGCTTAGAAAAGGTCGATGCCTCTGCCTTTACTCACAATCTAGAGTATGAATTTAAGCCAAGTGCAAATACGCCTATCGGCGCTACAAATGTTATAAAAGGCGGTAGCGGTAACGACACTATAAAGCTTGACTTTAAAGACGTAGATGCTACAAATAAAACAAATTTCGATATAGACGGCGGTACTGGTAAAGATACTCTAAATATCGAAAGATTAAAAGCAAAAGAGAATAAATTTACCGTAAACAACATAGAAAAGGTAAATATACAAAAAGTAGACACCGGTACGGCAAATGATACTGCAAGTATAGATTTTGCCGGTTCAGACGTAACGGCTCTTAACACTACAAAAACAAAGAGCAACCTAGTAGTTACAAACTCTACTATAAAAAGCGTTACGGTAGACAAGCCTGATCCGGAAAATACCGATGTAGCCTCTGGCCCTTACGGTAGAGTCGAGTTTAAAAACGGTTATTTACAAGAGATCAATATAACAAACACAATCGATCCGCAAGACGTTAACGGCAACGCAATTATCAATCCTGTTACTCCTGGACTACGCAGTCAGGTTACGGCTTATGTAGCTGCAGACGAGAGCGAAAGAGTAACGGTAAACGTAGATAAAAACGTATATGCTCAAAAGATCGGCGGAGCCGGTGCTAGCGCTGCTTGGGTAGATGGTAACAAAATGCACGCAAACGAAGGCATAGGTATCATAGCTCCAAAAGCTAAAGACATAACCGTAAATTTCAACTCTATCGGCACATATGGAAATAGCGTAGCTAACAATACGGGTATGAGCCTTACAAACATAGCTGTTCATGATTTATCTTCTACAGTTCCTATGCAGGCAAAGACTCTTGAAAAACTAACCGTAAATTCAAAGTCAAGCATCCTAAGTAATCTAGATGCAACGTTCTTTGAAAAGTTAAAAGTTTTCAATATCAACACTGATAACAACTTTGAAGCTTACAGCAATAAACAGTTTAACGATATCGAGCAGATCAACGCTAGAGGTCTTGCGTCAAATAACATTAAGACCGGTAATATTTATTTCATAGATAACGTGATCGGTGAAGGCACTACGACAGCCGCTACGGCTACTCAGTCTATAGCTATCACTGCTGAGCACCTTAATTCGTTTAAAGCAAATAAAGGCGTATTTACGAAGGGTTCTATTGCCGTGCAATTAAACGATATCGCCGGCAACGTAGAGATTGTAAACGGTATAAACCCTATAACTACTACTGCAAACAACCCGACTCCCGGTTCTAATATGCAGAACTTTTTTACCCATACTTCTACGACTTACAACTTCCCATACGCAACAGCCGATAACTCTATCGTTACCGACGCTACATTTAGCGTAAACGGCAATAATATCAACAATCTTTTGATAGGTAATATATCCGCAAGAGATATAGAGATCAATCCAGGCAATGCAAGAGGTAACGTCAGCATCGCAAGCGGCGGCGGAGAGTATACTACTCTTTCTTCGTACGCAAACTCGGTAGGTAAGGTCGGTAGCGACAAGACTATAAACAATACTATAGATATGTCTCAAGTTGCAGGTAGATATTTTATAGGCGAGCTATTTGGTCAAAATATCAATTTCAAGGGAGCCGTATTTAACGCTCCTACATATTATAGCGATCAGATAGATACCGGTTTGTATAGCGACCACGACAGCTGGAGTGGTCACAATTACTCCACTCCTAATGCTATCAAGGTAAATTTCGGCGGGGCTAGAGCAAATCAAGACGTCGTAAACCTTAATGTTAAAGGCGTTCAAACCGGCGAAAAAACAGACGTATACGCTAAATTTGACGACGGTACGGCTTCTCCCGGGGATCTTAAAAAATTCGTCGCGAAAGGCGAGGATATCAACCTTATCGTAAATCCTAAATTTAACGCTGCAACTACTTCGAAACTAGAAACGATAGATCTAAGCGAAGTAAAAGCGGGATCTACTTCATGGGTAAACCTGTCTACCGTTCCTTATAGC
Source organism: Campylobacter showae CSUNSWCD (assembly GCF_000313615.1). Classification (NCBI taxonomy): domain Bacteria; kingdom Pseudomonadati; phylum Campylobacterota; class Epsilonproteobacteria; order Campylobacterales; family Campylobacteraceae; genus Campylobacter; species Campylobacter showae. Next base: position 53,118 of record NZ_AMZQ01000002.1, read on the forward strand.
ACGGATACGACGAGCCATAGCGGATCTACTAATTCAGGTTATAGCAGCTGGCACAATAGGACCGACAATCAAGGTTTCGGTAATGCAGGCCCATCAAACCTAAAAAATCCTCTTTCGGATAACTACGGCACGGCGTCTACAGCTAACTTTAAGGCTACTTCAACATTACCTGATTTTGGTGCTAGAACAGGTGTTACGGGTAATGACATCCCTAACTTTACCGGCACTAAGTGGAACCATAAAAATGTCGACGGGTCATCTACATATTTAGGAAGACCGTCTACGGATCTAGTAAGAGAAAAGAGCGACCTAGGTGCAAATGCTCATACTATGCTTAAAGAGATCAAAGGTACGCAAGGTAACGACGTAGTATTGCTAGCTAATGATATGGCTGCAGCTAACGGCACCGGCAAACTAAACGTAGATCTAGGCGACGGAGACGATATCATCCACGTAGGTACTTTAGCGGCAAACACCGAGATCATCATCGACGGCGGCAAAGGACGCGATCTGTTTGACGTAAGTAGAGCTAAAACCGATACTACGGTAAGTAAAATCGTAACTATCAAAAATATCGAGGCCGGAGACAAGGTTAAGCTAGCGGATTATTTCGCACACGGCTACGATCCAAGGGATCCAAGCGGCGACAGCAAAGACTCTAACTGGGGCGCCGTAAAAGCATACGGTAGCGACAAAGTTCAATTCTACACAGGCAACCACCCTGATGCTAGCACTAGCGCCGCTGCGCACGGTCAGACCTTTAGCACGACTAGTGGTACCGCTAATGCAAATAGCACTACTCCTCCGCTAACTATAACGGGAACAACTTCCGGTAATGCTACAAGCACGGTGTACGGCTACAATACCCCAACCGGAACGGCAGCTTTCGAGGAAAATCTCCAACAAGGAACCACTACCGGTCACTGGGGCGGCGACAGATATCAGTACAAGGCTAACCACGGCGACTTCGCTTGGCAAACGGGAAATGCTACTGCTGCGGCGGCAGGCACCAATATCGCCATAGACGCAAGCGGTAATCGCGGCTTTAATAATTCTACTAGCCCATTCTACGAGCCTGGTAAGGCGGCTGTAAAAGCTACGTTGTCTACGGACGTAGCCGGTGCGGATGCCGGACAAGCTCTACCTACCGGTTGGACGCAAGGAACTCCTTCTACTCCTCTTGATCCTAACGGTTTGGCTTGGGCAACATGGTCGGTAGCGCAAGTCGGCGGCGGTACGGTAAGCTACTATGCAAACAACGGCACTGCTACGCCTTTCACGGGTCTTACCATGAAAAAGCAAGGAAATCTATTCTTTGATACGGCTAAACATACTGAAGTGGCTGGAAGAATGTATTACAATACATATGATGACGTTAACCAGACTGCAGGCGGCGGAACCCAGCAGGGCACTCCAGTGACAGGCACAAACGGTCAGGTGGTTATCCAAAACTCCGGCGTAGCAAGTACTAAGTCAGCTAGCGCAGGTACTATAACTGCTAATAACCTAATAAAGAGCGTAATCGTTCAAACGTCTACTAATAGTGATAAATATACCGGCGGCATAGCCTCTAACGATCAGAGCTTCTATGACGCTCACAACACTATTAAAGTAACGGTTAACTCTAAGCTTACCGATTTGAGTACGGTAGCCGGCCTAGATACCTTGATTCAGGCGGTAAACCATGCTATAGCAAACAATAGACTATGGGGTAATGACTCGACGTACTGGCAAGCAAATTATACGTATTTCAGCAAATTTGCAGATGCCAATAGTACTAGCATGACCGGCGATAACGTAATTATGGGCTATACTAGATATATTAGCGCTAGCGGAAACTACGACGCTCACAACGATAGACTATATGCGTTCTCTTGGAAGGGCGATACATATCTAGTTTATGATAAGCAAGCCGTAGCATATAACGGTAGCAATACCATAGGCGCTGAGGATACCATCGTAAGACTTGCGGGCGTAAACCTAGAAAACCTAAAATACTCTGTTGATCCTGAAAAAGGTACTATTACTATCGATAGTCTTGATCAGGCTTAATCTCCTTTCAGGCGGCTTAGGCCGCCTGTTTTTTTTATATATAAATATTTTTTTCCACATAATTTTATTTCATACTATTTTTATAAATTTTAATCTTTTTCAAATCAAATCGATAAAATAAACCGCAAATCGTAACTTTATTTAATTCATTTTTTAATTAAGATTATACGATAGCGTTGGTAAATTTGATCTCGTTCGCGTTTCTTGCAGTTGTCGGTAGAAGTCGTTTTTGGCTTTTGACGTATTTGCTTCGCCGTCCTTGTAGTTAAGGTATAGTCTTGGCTTAAAATTATACGTAATTCTAGAGTCGGCCCCAAAATACTAGTAAACTTAGTTTTGTATCATAAGTTAAATTTGGCTTGCGATACTTTCGAATTGAAAATCGAATTTGCAAAAAGCAGCTTCAAAAATAAATCTTGGCGGATAAATTTAATTTCCTATCGCCTTGTTTGAGTCAAATTTCGCTACAATCTCTCAAATTTTATCAAAGCTAGGAGCCAAATTTGCAAAATACTCAAAAACTTAAAATCCGCTGCGACTGGGCTGAGAAAAGCGATCTGGAGCGCGTATATCACGACGAGGAGTGGGGCAAGCTAGTAAAGGACGATGCGAAATTTTTCGAGCTCATCTTGCTAGAGGGCTTTCAGGCTGGCATCTCGTGGCATACGGTACTGCTTAAGCGCGAGGCGATGCGAGCGGCATTTGACGGATTTGACGCGCGCAAAATTTCGCTCTACGGCGAGGAGCAAACGGCGAAATTTATGCAAAACCCCGCACTCATCAGAAACCGCCTAAAACTAAACTCGCTTGCCGCAAACGCCCGCGTATTCCTCGCCGTCGTGGGCGAGTTTGGCAGCTTTTACGACTATCTTTGGAGCTATCTTTTGCCTAAATTTGATCCCAAATTTGACGGCAAGCCCATCGTAAATCACTATGAAAACATAAAGCAGATTCCTGCTACCACGCCACTTGCGGATTTCGTCGCAAAAGAGATGAAAAAGCGCGGATTTAAATTTCTAGGCCCCACGAGCGTCTATGCGTTTTTGCAAAGCGCGGGCGTAGTGGACGATCATCTAGACGCCTGCTTTTGCAAAGGAGGCAGATGATGCCTGCACGAAAGCGAGTTTTTAGCTACATCGAGGAGAAATTTGGCGCGCAGGGCGAGCGGATATTTGACAAACATCCGGAATTTGCCGTATTTCGCCACGCGAAAAACCAAAAATGGTTCGCCGTTTTTATGCGCGTGGACGGCGGCAAGCTGGGGCTTAAAAGCGCAAAGGAGCTAGAGATACTAAATCTAAAATGTAAGCCCGATCTAGCAGCGATTTTGCGTGACGGGGAGCAAATTTTGCCCGCCTATCATATGAATAAAAAGCATTGGATCAGCGTAAATTTAAGCTCCAAAATCGCCCCCGAGCAGGTGGAGGATCTGATCGACCTTAGCTTTGAGCTAACGCGATAAAACGCTGGTTGCGAACTACTAGTTTCAACGCCAAATTTGACGACCGGGAAGCGTACTAAGCGCTAATTGGCGGATGCGTAAAATCTCCTAATTTTACCGACGATTCTCTAGCTTACTTTACGTGCGCCTCTTTATGCTTGCGGTCTTATGTAAAGCCTGCTAAAATCCGCATAAATTTCATCTTTTCAGCATCTCAAAATTTCATTTTCGCTAAAATCGGGCTAATAAATTTAAGTAAAAATCGTGCGAACTTTGAGCATGGCCGGCGGCGCCTAATAGCGCAGAGCGGTATCGCGGCGAACGATGCAAAAAGGCTTGAAATTTTGCGAAATAATGCAAAATGAACTTAACGGCTAATATGCGAAGGGATTTATTTGCGCAAGAGGGCCGGATAAATAACAAGCGGCCGAGCAAATACGAAAAATAACGAACGCCGCAATAGAGCAAATGGCTACGACGTTGATTGCTTCATGGGCGACGTAAATATAAATACTTTAAGAATTTACAAGGAAAACGAGTGGAAAATTTAAAACAAGGAAATTTTAACCAAGCAAGCGGGCTTCACCGCACGTTAGAGGCGGGCGGCGCGTCAAATTTTGGCCGCGAAAATTTAGCGCAGTCAAATTTAAGCGGACAAGCGACCCATACAGGCGAAAGAGCTCGCGCAAATGAGCAAAACTTCGAGCGCAAAAAGGTCCATTTCATCGGTATCGGCGGTATCGGCATCTCGGCGATAGCGCGGTTTTTGCACGAAAAGGGCTTCATCATCAGCGGTAGCGACATCAAAGAAAGCCCGACCACGCGCGAGCTAGCCGCGCAGGGCATCGACGTCATCACGCCACATAGCAAAGCTGCGATTAGGGATCAGGACTTCGTCATCTACTCGGCGGCGATAAAGCCTGATAACATCGAGCTTGTCGAAGCGCGCAGCAAAGGGCTACACTGCCTATCGCGCAAAGAGGCGCTACCGATGGTGCTAGAGGGCAAGCGCGTGTTTTCGGTAGCGGGCGCGCACGGCAAAAGTACAACCTCGGCTATGCTCTCTAGCCTCGTGGAGGGCTCCGTCATCATCGGCGCTATCAGTAAGCAGTTTGGCTCAAATATGAAATACGAGCCCTGCGACAACGTCATTTTCGAAGCCGACGAGAGCGATAGTAGTTTTCTCAACTCAAACCCGTATCTAGCCGTCGTGACCAACGCCGAGCCCGAGCACATGGAGCACTACGGATATGATTTGGAGAAATTTCACGCGGCGTATCGCGGATTTTTGGAGCGAGCCAAGGTGCGCGTGATAAACGCCGAGGACGAGTTTTTAGGTACGCTAAAGCTTGATGCCGTGCGCCTTTATCCGAGCACCGATATCACCGAGCTTAGCATGATCGTGCGCGATTTCGTGCCTTACACCGCGTTTAATCTAAAAAATTTAGGCAAATTTGAAGTGCTGGGCATGGGCGAGCACATCGCCGTGGACGCGTCGCTTGCGATCTTGGCCGCGCTAAATGAAACGTCTCTGGCGCAAATCAGGCAAAATTTGCTAAATTTTAAAGGCATCAAAAAGCGCTTCGATATCCTCACCGCTAGTCGCAAATTCGTACTAATCGACGACTACGCGCACCACCCAACCGAGATCAAAGCTACTTTACAATCGGTCTTTGAATACGCCAAACTACTAGGCATCACCAAGATCACGGCGATATTTCAGCCGCACAGATTTACGCGCTTAAGCGCAAATTTGCAGGGCTTTAAAGGGTGCTTTGAGGGCATAGACGAGCTAGTTATCCTGCCTGTTTACGCAGCGGGCGAGACACCGATAGAGATAAATTTAAAAGAGGAGTTTAAACGCTACAACCCAGTGATGACGCAAAAAGTCGCGCGCGAGGGCGAGGGGATAGTCTTTACGGACGAGTTTGGCGTGAAAAACCTGCTCGATGACGGCCTAGTGATCGGCTTTGGCGCTGGCGACATCACATATCAGCTGCGAGGCGACGCATGAGGGTCATAATCGTACTTTTAGGCGTGCTTGCCGCGATCGCGATATTTAGCGTGAGCGACGAAAAGCTAAGCAAAAAGGCGAAATTTATCATCACTTTTTCGGTGATTTTTGTCGCGGCGGCGCTGTACTTTTACGAGACCAGGCTGGAAAGCGAACAAGGCAAAAGGCTGGAGCTGGTCGCGCTTTTTAATCAAGGCAAAACTCTAAAATGCGGAAATTTTGACGTAAATAACACTAAATTTAACTATGAGTTCGGCACTTCCTCTTTTGTCGCAAAACGCGCGGCAAAGGAGCTAAACAGCGTCAAGATCGCGCTTGATGGTTGCGAATTTAAAGGCGAATAATTGCGAAATTTTAAAGATAATCAAAATTTGACCCAAGGCGGAGTTTGGGAGGCGGACGGGCGAGAAAACAGCGTCTCGCGCGAGCAAAGAAACGGCGACATTTTTGACACTACAGGACACCGCGAACAAAAAGAATTTACAAACGCGGAAGGCTTTGAACGGCTTATAAAAATTTTAGACCTACAAGGCTATATGGAGCGGTTTAACTCCTTTTTAGCGCGCCCAAAGCCGCTTTTTATGGCGGGCGACAGCAAGTTGCATTATGAAAAAATTTTAGAACTCTCGCAAAAGCAGTTTGATGCGCCCTCGCCCGCTCAAAATCTAGACGACGCGCTCATTCGCCTTAGCAAGCAAGCCACGCTGCATGTGAGCGAGATTTTTGAGTTTGCTAAGATTATTAGTTACTTTACCTACCTAAAAACGCTCAAATTTGAGGGCAAACTAGGCGAGTGGCTCGCTAAAATCGAGATCCCGCAGCCGATGCTAAAGCTCGCAAACTCGTTTGATAAAAACGGCGAGCTAAAAGACGAAGTGGACGAGCGCCTAGGCAGTATCAGAGACGCGTTTAGCGCCAAAAGAGCGCAAATAGACGCCGATCTGCGCCGCCTCATCTACTCAAAATCCATCACGCCATACCTCGTTGATACGCAGGTGCACTACATCAGCTCCGTCGAGGCGCTGCTCGTGCGCGGCGGGTTTAACCATGTGCTAAAGGGCACGGTCGTGGCTAGAAGCTCTGGCGGATACTTCTATGTCGCGCCCGAAAACATCCAAAAACTCAAAAAAGAGCAAAGCGAGCTGCTGGATAAAAAAGAGGAAATCGTCTATGAGCACTGCAAAATTTTTAGCTCCGCGATGCACAAGGCCTTGCCGTTTTTAAAATTTATAAACGGTGCGTTTGACGTGTTTGACGCCTACTGCGCGCGGGTCTTTACGGCTAAAAGCGCAGATTTTGAGTTCGTGCTACCAAGCGGCGGGTCAAATTTAAAACTAGCAAATTTCGCCCACCCGGCGCTAAAAAATCCAAAAAGCATCAGCATAGACTTTAGTAAAAAGGTACTGCTAATCACCGGCGTAAACGCAGGCGGTAAATCGATGCTTCTAAAATCGCTGATAGCCGCAGCCTTCCTAGCCAAATACCTGCTGCCGATGTGCATAAACGCGCAAAAATCGCAGATCGGAAATTTCAAAGAATTTGACGCCATCATCGAAGATCCGCAAAACGTAAAAAACGACATCTCGACCTTTGCCGGGCGTATGGTGCATTTTTCTAAGCTTTTTACGAAGAAAAATCTGCTCATCGGAGTCGATGAGATTGAGCTCGGAACGGACTTTGAGGAAGCGGCGAGCCTGTATGGCGTGATGATCGAGCGGCTGATGAGTCAGGATATCAAGATGATCATCACCACCCACCACAAGCGCCTTGCTATGCTACTAGCTAAAAACCCGGACGTCGAGCTGGTTGCCGCGCTATACGACGAGGAAAACTCGCGGCCTAAATTTGAGTTTTTAAAAGGTACGATCGGCAAATCGTATGCCTTTGAGACCGCGGCTAGATATGGCATCGCGGCAAATTTGGTCGCGCAGGCGAAAAAAATCTACGGCGAAGACAAAGAAAATTTAAACGAAATCATCACAAAGACGCTGAATTTAGAAGTACAGCTCAAAGAAAAGCTCGAAAGTGCGGAGAAAAAAGAGCAAAAGCTAGACTCCCTAATCGAAAATTTAAAAGAGCAAAAAGAGCGCGCCGAGGCCGAGCAGCACGAGGTTATAATGCGGCTAGAGCGGGAGTATTTTAAGGCGATAAACGAGGCTAGACGCGCGATAAATTTAGACGACACAAAAGAAAAACAGCGCGCCCTAAACCGCGCAAACGAGGCCAAACGCGCCGTGCAAAAACCAGAAATCTCTGCCCCGCCCCAGCTAAAGGTCGGCGACCGCGTAAAATACGGTAAGATAAAGGGCGTCGTCGCAAGTCTGGGGAAAAACGACGCCGTGATACAAACCGACAACGTGAGCATGCGCGTGCCGATAAATCAGCTAAAAATCAGCGGCGAAATGCCAGCACCCGCGAAAAAATCAGGCATAAATCTAAGCGTGCAAAAGCCGCAAAACGCTAGCGTCACGCTCGATCTACACGGACTGCGCGCGGACGAAGCGGTGCAAAAGCTCGATAAATTTATCTCAGATAGCCTAGTGATGGGCTTTGACGAGGTGCAGGTGTATCACGGCATCGGCACGGGCAAGCTCGCCTACGCGGTCAAAAATTTCTTGCGCGAGCATCCGAGCGTGAAGGAGTTTTTCGACGCGCCGGCGGGGCAGGGGGGATTTGGAGCGCAGATAGTGCGATTGTGAGTTCGGAGATTGGCGGCTCGTCTCGCGAGCGCTTTTCCGAGATTTCGCAAAATTTTCGCTCCGCAGGCTATATGCCTAGCGCACGCTCAATTTTGCTTCTTCTGCTTGCAGCTGCGAGCTTGCGAAGCAGAAAACTCGAAAAATCATCTCGCGATACTTCGCCTTATCGTTTTTGCGATCAAAATTTGAAGTCAAATTTGTAAATTTGAGTTGCTGAGACCCTCACCTTGAAAATGCAAATTTAAACCTGCGCATAGCGCAGCAACCTCTCACGTCGTAGGGGATAGGGGATCGTTAAGGGGGAAGGGAGCTCTTTTGCTTCAGCTACGCTTCGCAACTGCAAAGCAGAGCGCAATTCAAGCCCCTTCCCCCTTAACAAGAAAGATTAAGTACACAGTACTAAATTTGATAAAACCAAATTTAGCACCTTAAAGGTGCAGGTCTCGGTGGGTAAATTTCCAAATCCCAAAGTCAAATTTGCATGCTTCATTAAAAATTAAATCCGCTTTTCGCGTCAAATTTAACGACCTCAAAATCTCTCAAATTTAGGTAAAATCCAAAATACAAAAATGAAAAAAGGACAAAGATGAACGCATTTTTGCAGGGCTTGCTGCTGGGTTTTAGCGCGGCGGTACCGCTAGGACCCGTAAACGTGATGATAATGAGCACGGCGGTAAGGTCGTTTTGGGCGGCGTTTGCTATCGGGCTCGGCGCTATGAGCGCGGACGTGGCGTATCTGTTGCTTTTAGCGTTTGGCGTGCTTGAGTATTTGCAGGGCGAAACGGTAGAAAAAATCATCGGGATTTTTGGATTTTGTTATCTAGCCTACATCTCCTACGCCATATTTAAAAGCGCAAACAAGCCTATAATGGCGGACGCGCAGGGCGGTGAAGTAAAATTTAGCAAAAACTACGCAAAAGGCCTTTTTGTCACGCTTGCAAACCCGTACACCGTTGGATTTTGGCTCAGCGTGGCTGGCTTTGCGAAAAGTTTTGAAAACGCGGGCGCTGTCGTAGCGGGGCTAGTAGCGGCGATATTTATCTGGATCGTTTCTATGCCGTTTGCCGTGCATAAAAGCGCGAAATTTATCTCGCAAAACCTTGCAAAATTGCTAAACTACGTGTGCGCGGTCATTTTGCTGGGTTTTGCTTTCTTTTTACTTTATAAACTATTTTTATAAAATTTAGCTTTTATAATTAACTTAAGTAAATAATGATAAAATGAGAGTAATTTTTTTAAAGAAGTTTTATGCAAAATTCGTATTTTAAAAAATCAACAATGCAGTTTATTATTGTGCCGATTATAGTACTTGTGATTTGTGCATGCTTGGCGATGTGTTTTATATTTTATAAAAAACTGCAGGACTCTTCTAATGATATCTCAAACGTCGATATACAGAACAAATCCGAATACTATATGAATATACTACAAATGATCTATAAGGACATAGCAAAGGGCAATATAGATGAGTTCCAAAGATATAGCGAAGTCGCAAAATCTATTCCTTCGTGGATAGTAAAGCAAACCGGTGAAAAAAACGAGCTCGTTGCTTTGGCCAGCTCGCAACAGCCAAATTTGATTGGAGAAAATTTGCCTTATAATTTTTGCGGAATGAACTCTAGTGCACACATGGAGTTAGCGCGTAACGGCGTTTATAAAAGTGTAAAACTGATTCCAGATAACAAGGCTGAAATTTGTTACTTTAAAAAAATAGACGGTGCAATTATCGGTTATAATATGGTTCAGGGCGTTAAAATTTCAGGTTTTGACGATCCGCTTTTCATGCAATGGCTTATAGTAAATATGAAAAACACTTTTATCGTAACAAGCGTAATGGTGTTTATTTGTATTTTTCAGTATCTTCTTTTTTATAAAAGTATAAGAAGTAATCAAATCTCGCTTGTAAAAACTAATGCTAAGCTTGCTGCTAATAATACCGAGATGCAAAAGCGTCTTTATAGCGACGCATTGACCGGCTTGCCAAATAAAACGGCTTTGGAGCGTGATTTGGAGACGATGAAAAGTCCTAAAATTATCGTTGTAGATATCGATGAGTTTAGAAAGATGAATAACTACTTTGGCGTAGTAGTTTGCGATCAAATTCTGGTACGCATGACTCAAATTTCACAAAAATTCGCAAACGATAATAATATGGCCGTTTATCGCGTGGGTCCCGATCAATTTGCATTTGTCGAGGATGCTATGCTATTTATCGATAGGTATGAAGATCTGGCGACCGAGCTTTTGGATAATATCAAGGGTTTAATTGTCGGCATAGCTGCGCCAGATGGCGAGCAAATCGAGATAGAGATTCATTGCACGGTCGGTTTTGCGCTTGATGAAACAAATACCCTTAAAAAGGCAATGACGGCGCTAGAGTTTGCCAAGCAAAACGGAAAGGATTATTTTTGTTACTTTAAAAATATAGATGATACTCCACAATATGCAGAGCAGATTACGCGATCAAATATGATACGAAATGCTATCGTAAATGACAAGATTGTGCCGTTTTATCAACCGATATTTAATAAAGAAAAGCAAATCGTAAAGCATGAGGCGCTAATCCGTATTCAAAATAGTAATGAAATCATATCGCCGAGCGTGTTTCTGGAGGTTTCAAAGCGCATTAAGCGTTACACGGACATAGAAAAAATGTTGATCGAAAAAAGCTTTAAACTAATCGCCGGTATACCAAATGCCGTGATTTCTGTAAATTTGTCCGGACGAGATATGACTGACGGCGACGTAAGCGTGTTTATTATTGAAAAATTAAATAAATATAAAGTTGCAGGGCGCGTGATATTTGAGATATTAGAGGATGAAAACGTCGAGAATATCGAGCGCATAGGAATATTTATCGAGCGCGTGCGCAGGATGGGCGTAAAGATCGCTATAGACGATTTTGGCTCTGGCTATAGCAACTTCTCCTACATCCTAAAACTAAAGCCCGACTACATAAAAATCGACGGCTCCATCATAAAAAATATCGATACGAGCGAGGACTCTCGCGCGATAGCGGGCGCCATCATCGCCTTTGCTAAAAAGCTTGATATCACGGTAATAGCCGAATTTGTCCGCTCAAAAGAGGTGTTTAATACATGCGTAGAGCTTGGCGTGGACGAGTTTCAGGGCTTTTATCTAGGAGAGCCTAGAGACAGCCTTTATGAGGATTAAAATTTAACTGCGACGCTATTTTGTCGGAGGCTTTAATCTTTTGCTATCTTATAAATTAGTCTTGATTTTTTGATGAATTATCGCCGATTTTTTATATCATTTTAACTTTTAATAAAAACAATAATGTCTCTTGCGGAAATTTTAAAGCGGACCGATTTTTGTAAATAAACTACCAAGTAAAGCCTTATAAAATGAAATCTCGTTGAGAAATTGCCGGAATTTATGCACTTGACACGCTTTAGGGCCTGCTTCATTAACTTTTGTAATTATTTATGGATCAATTGCCTTCTTGTGTTTGTACTAAGTTTGGTTTAGATTTTTGTTTTTGCGACAGCGGCGTCAAATTTGACTTTAATTTTTATTGGGTTTTGGCGATTCTTGTTTGATTACGAAAAAACATCATATCGCGCAAGGATAAGATTTGTACATGCGCCCAAAAAGCTAAGTATAATTGGTTTTTGTAGTTTGGCTTGCGAGCTTTGTATGGTTTAAATTTTATCAAGATTGATCGCCGAGTATTGTGATTAAAAACTATCAAATTTCAAGATATTTTTTGCAGAAATAAAAAAGCTAAATTTAGCGACCTGCATCGTAAAGACGCAGGTTAATTCGACTTACAAATTTAGCTTAAATTTGCGCCTTGATTTTTTCGTAAAGCGATAAAATTTCGTCTTTTTTGATGATAAAGCTATTTTTATTTGCGATAAGGTGTGCGGAGCTGTACATGATGGTCTCGGCGACTCTGAGTCCGTTTTGCTTCATCGTCGTGCCCGTTTCCACGACGTCCACGATCGCATCTGCTAGTCCAACCAGCGGTGCTAACTCGATTGAGCCGTAGAGCTTGATGATCTTTAGCGCGGTGGCCTTTGCGGCAAAATAGTTGCGCGAAATGTGCGGCATTTTAGTGGCGATTTTTAGCTCGGGAGTGTTTAAATTTAGCTCCTCACCCTCTTTTATGCCCACGCAGACGCGGCATTTACCGATCTTTAGATCAAGTAGGCGCACGACGTCAGGACGGTGCTCTTCAAGCACGTCAAGACCCACCACGCCGATATCTGCAGCGCCGTTTACGACGTAGGTCGGGATGTCTTGGTTGCGAACCATTAGAAATTTAAAATTACCCTCGCTCATCAACAGTTTTCTATCCTCAAACTCAAACGAGCTTTGAAAAATTTTCCTAAAAATCGCTAGAGTTTCGTCAGCGATGCGGCCTTTTGGCAAAGCAACCGTTAGCATAAGATGTCCTTTTTTTGTTCGATTAGTTTTTGCATCCCGCGAAATACGAGCATGCGGTCGTAGATACTCGTGGCGAAAAAGCGCGATAAAAACTCGCCGTCGCCGCCCGTGAAGTAGATTTTCGAGCCGTTTGCCATACTTTCGATAAGAAGCAGGATTGGCTTGATGACGCCGTAGCTTACTGCATCGGTCGTTTTTTGCGGGAGCGCGTCGAGGTCGATCTGCGAATTTAGCGAGATTTTTAGCCTAGGTGAGATTGTCTCGCAAGCTTTTAAGATGTGCGAAATGCCGGGCAGTATTGCGCCGCCAAGATGCATAGAGTTCATCATGACGTCTATCGTTATGGCGCTACCTGCATCGACAATAAGGCCGTTTTTTGCGGCGTAACAGCTAGCCACGCGGTCTATACCTAGACCTTTATAGATAGTGTCCAGTTCAAAATACGGCTCCAAATTTACGAATCTGGGCGAATTTTGCAATCTCTTGGTTACTTCGTCGTTTACGCTGATAAAATAAATCTTCTCGTCGCTTCTAAAATATTTAAAATTTTCAAGTCTGATTTTTGTGATTTTGCCGTTTTCAAAAAAGGTGGCGTTAGTGTTGCCTACGTCACATAGAGTCATGTTTGTAGCCGTTTTCTTTCATTAATTTTGCAGTTTTTGAGCAGATATCAGAGCTATAAAAAATAGCTTTTTTCTTAAAATTTACTCCTGTTTGCTCGGCGATTTTGCTGGCTATTTCGTTGATTGTTTCAAACTCTTTGCTTAAAAATCTAGCCTTTGCGCTACGGAAAAATAAAAGTGTATAAAATCCCTTCATATCAACGCCCGTAAGTGCGGCAAGGGTCTTTTTTTTAGTAAATTTATCAAGCTCCGTCCAGCTTAAATTTTTTAAGATAATTTTTTTGGCTTCCAGAACTTGATAAATTTCTTGTTTCGTCATTTAAGCTCTAAACTGTAATCGTCGTAGTAAAATTCTTTCGCGCCGGCGAAAATTTGGCTCTCGACCTCGTCTGAAAGCTCGTAAATTTTGGCATTTTCAAGCGCTAGATCTGTCTTTATGAGATATCCTGTTTTTTCCATTATATAAAGCGAGCCGTTATAGACGGTGGCGCTTGAAAAGATGGCGAATTTAAAATATGCGTCTTTGATTTGTTTCAAATTTAAGTCGCTAAGCACGATTTTTCCGTCTTTTAGCAAGATATATATATATTCGCCGTTTATGACGATGTCTTTGATCTCGCCGTTATAATAAACCGTTTTTTCGGGATTTATCGAGACGATACGTTTTCCGGTGGCGGCTATCATCGTGTCGTTTACGACGTTGAGCGAGATGATGTTGTTAAAAAACTGCTCGCTACTCACGACCACGTCACGTAAAATTCGACCTTGGTTTTTATCGGCTATCATGATCTTTCCGTCAAGCGTAGGAAATATAACGAGCGAGCTCATAAATAACGGCGCAGCGACGCGAGAGTCCTGCGCATAGACGTTTGAGCTTTCAAACTCGAGCAAAGTATCGTTTGTTGCAATGTCGATGAGATATATGACGTTACCCGCGCTTAAAAGGGCTAGTTTATTATCTTCTAGAGCGGCTGAAACGATTGCTTCATTGAAGCTTCTTTGAAATAAAATTTCGTTTGAGCTGTTTGCAACGATCAAATTTCCGTCCAAATCAGAGCTTATAATTTTATCGTCGCTGTAATTTAACAAAGTAGCGCCTTTTGTCAGCTTTGTTTCGGGCGCTAGTAAACCGTTTTTAGTTATCGCCATACCGTTTTTTAGCACCGCTCCGTTTATGCTAGCCGTCGCGATACTAGCCGGTAGCCTGTTTTCTGAAATTTTTTCATTTTGCACGTCGGTCGGCTCGAAATACTGCCTTTTTGTGCTGCATCCGCCAAGTACCGCGACGCAGAGTGCAGCCGCTAAAATAGCTTGAAATTTTCTCATTTTGCATTTCCTTGATAGTGTTCTAAATTTTTGACGATGGATTGAAGCTGAGAATTTAGAGGAACCTTTTTAAATTCGTTTTTTGCTTCGTCGATTTTATTTTCTTTCATTAGCTCATACCCTCTAACAACGGCCTTATACGAGCTTAAAATTTGACCGCTAGGCTCGTTTATCTGAGACTTTACGATATCTTTTAAAAGGGGGTCAATCTGCTCGTTTGCTAGCGACTTTAGCGCGTTTGTGTCGTTGTTATCAACCGCTCTTTTAAACTCGTAAAGCGCGTAAAGCGAGGCGTCTTTTTGCTTTAGCTCGGCTTTTGCCTGCTCGTCTTTTGGATTGAGTATCAGTTTTGCATATGTGGCATTTGCTGCTTTAAACTCTTTTTCTTTTAAGGCGCCGTTTATATAGTATCCTGCCGCTCCGACGATACCCAAAACGACTGCGCCTATGATAATTTTTTTATATTTTTTAAAAAATCTTTCGCTTTTTATTATGTTTTCTAAAAATTGTTCTTGAGTATTTAACTCTTCCTTTATAGAATCAATATCATCTTTGATGGCCAAGTTTGTTCCTTAAATTTTAGTTATTGAAAGTTCGTAATTGTAGCATAATAAATATAAAACATCATAAAAATCAAGGCAAATTGTGTTATAATGCGGAAAATTTTAAAAATTTGACGAGGTTTTATGCAGATAGACGATACTTTATTAACCAAACTCGAAAAGCTTAGTTCGCTTAAAGTCGAGAGCGACAAGCGAAGGGAAATCGAAGGTCAACTCAGTGAAATTTTGAGCTTTGCAGGCATACTAGACGAGCTTGATTTAAGCGCTTCTCAAGCGGTAGTAAGCTCTAGAGAGGGCGGAACTCCGTTAAGAGAAGACGTAAGCGTGAGCTCTGATGTGATAGAAACTATACTTAAAAACGCTCCAATGAGTAGCGAACACTTCTTTGTCGTGCCGAAAATTATAGAATAAGGAAAATTTTATATGGAGCAAATAAGGCAAGAAACTCAAAATGATAGTTTAGAGCCCAAGAAAATAGATGTAAGCTTGGAGACGTTATTAAAAACGGTCGTCCACAATAAGGCCAGCGACTTGCACCTTGTCGCAAGAAGCGAGCCGCAGATCAGAATAGACGGAACTTTGAGGCCGCTTGAGCTCGGCGTGCTAAAAGGTGACGATATACAAGATATCTGCTATGCGCTCATAACAGACGTGCAAAAAAGCGATCTTGAGGAAAATAGGGAGCTTGACTTCGCGATAGAGCTTCCGGGCGTCGGGCGCTTCAGGGGCAACTATTACTATACTATGAATGGCGATTTGGCCGCCGCATTCCGTATTATTCCGACAAATATTCCGTCTCTTGACGACCTTAGAGCGCCTGCTATTTTTAAAGAAGTGGTAAAGCGCGAAAAGGGACTAATTTTGGTCACCGGACCTACGGGTAGCGGTAAATCGACGACGCTTGCCGCGATGCTAAACGAGATAAATTTAAACGAAAGAAAGCATATTATTACCGTAGAAGATCCCGTTGAGTTCGTACACACGAATAAAAAAGGTCTTTTTTCTCATAGAAACGTCGGCGTGGATACCAAGTCTTATGCCAAGGCGCTCAAAAGCGCGCTTCGCGAAGACCCTGATATTATTTTGGTGGGCGAGCTTCGAGATAGGGAAACGATATCCACGGCTATTACTGCGGCGGAAACAGGCCACTTAGTATTTGGCACGCTACACACAAACTCAGCTATTCAGACCATCAACCGTATCATAGATAGCTTTGAGGGCGGCGAGCAACTCCAGGTTCGAAATATGCTTTCTGTTTCTTTAACGGCGGTTATATCGCAAAGCTTACTGCCTAAAATAGGTGGCGGACGACTTGCTATCCATGAGATTCTAATTAACAATAACGCCATCGCAAACCTTATTAGAGAAAATAAGGTGCATCAAATTTACTCCCAAATGCAACTCAACCAACAAGTAACCGGCATGGTAACGCAAACGCAGTCCTTAATGAAAGCTATTAGAGCAAATCAAATTACGAAAGAAATGGCGATGAGGTATTCAACCAATCAGCAAGAACTCGCGCCGTTGTTGGGTGTGTAATGGACTTTGTTACACTATTTGACGTAGTCGTCGTTTCATTAGTTTTGATACTGGGTATAAAAGGCGTGATAAGCGGACTGATAAAGGAAATTTTTGGCCTTATCGGCCTTATCGGCGGTATAGTTGTAGCTAGTAGATTTGGTATTAAGGTCGGTCATTTAATAAGCGATAATATTTATAAAATAGATGGCGATTCTATTCTGTTTTTTGCAGGATTTTTAACGACGCTTATCGTATTTTGGTTGCTTTGCCTGGGTATCGGCGCATTTTTGTCAAGGTTAGTTAGATTAAGCGGGCTCGGTTTTTTAGATAAAATGGGTGGTTTCGTTATCGGAAGCGCTAAAATTTTCCTGGTTTTTGCAGTTTTGATAGTAACTATTTCAAACATTCAAGTTTTAAATAACAAAATCGAGCCGTATTTTAGGGGAAGTAAACTGTACCCGATTTTGCTGGATACCGGCAAATGGATAATGAATGTTAACGTAAAAGGCATATCAGGCGGCGTGGGAAATATCGAAACGCCGTTTGACGCATCTATGCAGGAGCAAAGACCCAATTTTGAGATAAATTCGACGATTAAGGAGTATAAATAATGATTGAGAATTTAGAATACGACGCGCTTCTTGATAAATTTAAAAAAATTTTGAGAGACAATGGCCTAAAATACACGCAACAGCGAGAAGTTCTACTAAAAACGCTCTACAACAACGACGAGCACTTCACTCCGGAGAGACTTTATTTTTTCATTAAAGAGACCTATCCCGACCTAAACGTCGGTATAGCAACCGTTTATAGGACGTTAAATTTGCTCGAAGAGGCCGAGATGGTAACCTCTATCAGCTTTGGCTCACAAGGTAAAAAATTCGAGCTTGCAACCAAGCCTCACCACGATCACATGATATGTCGCAGATGTGGCGCTATAATTGAATTTGAAGACGCAACTATAGAAAAAAGACAAGCAAACATCGCAAAAGAGCACGGCTTTAAGCTAACGGGGCACATGATGCAGCTTTACGGAGTATGTAAAGAGTGTATTGCTAAAGAGGCAAAGGGTGGCAAGTGATATTTGAAAATCAATTAGAAATACAAAGATTAGAGACGGCAAACGAACTAAGAAGCGCGGGCGTAAATCCCTATCCGCATTTTTTACGCCGCGATATGGATATAACTAAATTTAGACTCAAATTTAAACATATAATAGACACCGAAGAGAAGAGCGCCGAAGGTCAGCTAGTAAGCATTGCCGGGCGCATAAAGCTCATCAGGGATGCGGGCAAGGCGATATTTGCCAACATCGAAGACGAGGACGGCAATATTCAAATTTACTTTAGCAACAAGACGCTTGATCCTGATTGGTTTAAGGTCGTAAAGAAAAATATCGAAGTAGGCGACATCATATATGTGCGCGGATATGCCTTCGTCACGCGAACAGGCGAATTTTCTATGCACGTTAGCGAACTTACTTTGGCATCAAAGGCTATTTCGCCGCTTCCGGAGAAATTCCACGGACTAACGGATATCGAGACTAGATACCGCCAAAGATATCTTGATATGATAATGAACCCCGAGGTTAGGGCTGATTTTAAACGCCGCTCGGTTATCGTTAGCACGATTCGCAGATTTTTCGAGGATAAGGGCTTTTTAGAGGTTGAAACTCCAATGCTTCACCCAATAGCTGGCGGCGCAAATGCAAAACCATTTGTGACATTTCACAACGCTCTTGGAGTTGAGAGATACCTAAGGATCGCACCTGAGCTATATCTAAAACGCCTTATAGTTGGCGGTTTTGAAGCTGTTTATGAGATGAATAGAAACTTCAGAAATGAGGGTATGGACCTAACCCACAACCCTGAATTTACAAGCATAGAGTTTTACTGGGCATACCACAACTACCACGATCTAATGGGCATCACAGAGGATTTATTTAATGTCATTTTAGACAAGCTAGATATGGAAAAAGTGATACATTTTGACGGCATGGAAATTGATTTTAGTAAGCCATTTAAGCGCATAAGCTACAAAAAAGCCCTAGTTGAGATAGGCGGACTTGCTGAGGATGTCGTAAGTGATAAAGCTAAAATTTTAGCAAAACTAAGAGCTGACGGCTTTGAGGCAAACGAGAAGCTTGACCTTGGACACTTACAGGCTGAACTCTTTGACAACTACGTAGAGAGCAAGCTCATCCATCCAACTTTTGTCATAGACTATCCGATCTCTATTAGCCCACTTTCAAGAAGAAGCGACACAAATCCTGATGTGGCAGAGAGATTTGAGCTATTTATCGCTGGTAGAGAGCTAGCAAATGGCTTTAACGAGCTAAATGATCCGATCGATCAATACAACCGCTTTAAGGCTCAAATCGACGCTAAAAACGCAGGCGATGACGAGGCTCACGAGATGGACGAGGACTATGTAAAAGCCCTAGGATACGGCATGCCACCAGTTGCAGGCGAAGGCATAGGCATCGATAGACTTGTTATGCTTTTAACAGATAAAAAATCAATACGCGACGTTGTCCTCTTCCCAGCGATGAGGCCACTAAAAACTGAGACAAAGGAGAACGAAAAATGAGTTTGCAAAGCTACGATAAAGATATTTACGACCTAGTAAATTTAGAGTTAAAACGCCAGTGTGATCACCTTGAGATGATTGCTAGCGAAAATTTCACATATCCAGATGTTATGGAGGTGATGGGCTCAATCCTAACAAACAAATACGCCGAAGGCTACCCTGGTAAGAGATATTATGGTGGCTGCGAATTTGTCGATGAGATCGAGCAGATCGCTATCGATAGATGTAAAGAGCTTTTTGGATGTGAATTTGCAAACGTTCAGCCAAACTCAGGCTCTCAGGCAAACCAAGGCGTTTACGGAGCTTTGCTTAACCCAGGCGATAAAATTTTAGGCATGGATCTAAGCCACGGCGGACACCTAACTCACGGCGCAAAGGTAAGCAGCTCTGGCAAGATGTATGAGAGCTTCTTTTATGGCGTAGAGCTTGACGGTCGCATAAACTACGATAGAGTTATGGATATCGCAAAGATAGTAAAACCAAAGATGATCGTTTGTGGCGCTAGCGCATACACAAGAGAGATCGAGTTTAAGAAATTTAGAGAGATAGCTGACGCTGTTGGTGCGATACTCTTTGCAGACGTTGCTCACATCGCTGGCCTTGTAGTAGCCGGTGAGCATCAAAATCCTTTCCCACACTGCGACGTCGTAAGCTCAACTACGCATAAAACTCTAAGAGGTCCAAGAGGCGGCATCATCATGACAAATAACGAAGAGTACGCTAAAAAGATAAACTCTTCTATCTTCCCAGGCATCCAAGGCGGGCCACTAGTTCACGTCATCGCTGCAAAGGCAGTTGGCTTTAAACACAACCTTAGCCCTGAGTGGAAAATTTATGCTAAACAAGTAAAAGCAAACGCTAAAAAACTTGGCGAAGTGCTAATTAGCAGAGGCTTTGATCTAGTAAGTGGCGGCACTGATAACCACCTAATCTTAATGAGCTTCTTAAATCGCGAATTTAGTGGAAAAGACGCTGATATCGCGCTAGGAAATGCTGGCATAACAGTAAATAAAAACACAGTTCCAGGCGAGACACGAAGTCCGTTTATCACAAGCGGCATACGTGTAGGTAGCCCAGCTCTTACAGCGCGCGGCATGAAAGAGGCTGAATTTGAGCTAATAGCAAACAAGATAGCCGACGTGCTAAGCGATATCAACAACACCTCTTTGCAAGAGAAGATCAATGGCGAGCTAAAAGAGCTAGCTCATAAATTTATAATCTACGATAAAGCGACTTATTGATGCATAGTATGGACACTGCGCTAATTAAAATGAACACGAGCCACTACTGGATCAAACGCGATAGTATCGTAAGCAAGATCGAGTATAAGGGGCGGACGTTTTTTAATAAATTTGAGCTCATAAACGAGCCTCTAAGCTATCAGGCAATCAAAGACCACAACGAGGGCAAGATCACGGTCGCGCACTCGCTGATACTACCTGGCGACAAGGTAGAAAATATCGTCTTTGATTACAATGGTAGGATGCCCGAGCGCTTTTGGCATAGAACCCAACTTTTGCTCCGCGAGGAAGGATTTTTAAATTTTACAGCCTATGAGAGTAAAACGCCGGGACACCTGCATCTTTACGTGCACAAGGGGCATACAACGCTAAACGAAGGCTGTCAGATTGCAAATAAGCTATCTATGCTACTTAGTTCGCGTCTAGCAAAAGAGTGGAGAGTGTTTCCTGCGATGGAACTGCCAAAAGAATTTAATATTTTGACCTTGCCATACAAGGTTTATCAAAAAGAGCGCGGCGCAAGCTGGTCTAAACATATGTAAGGAGTAAAAATGGAGTATAATGAGCTAAGAGACATCATGCTTGATAACAACGAGGATAAAAAGAGCAGAAACATTAAGAGGATTCTTATCCTTGTGGCTGTTTTTGTTATTATATTTTTGGCCGTCCTCATCGTGATGAAATTTTTAAATTCAACTGAAACGAGTGATCAGGTTGCGCAAACCGACTCTAGAATGGTTTTACCGCCTGAACCTGATAATACGCGAAGTATCCCGCAACAAGTGAACGTGCCTACTACGCCGCCTAGCGAGCCTACGCCGCAAATAGCGGAAAGTAACGTCCCTCCAGTTGCTCCGCCTCCAGCATCCGAGCCTCAGGCGCAGCAGCCAAATCCTGCCTTTGAGCAGGTGCCTATAGTGCCTGAAAATAAAGGTCAAGATAGCTTTGAGGATATGGTAAAAGCGCTTAAGGAAAAAGAGGATAAAAAGCAGCAGGATGCAAGCATGGCTGCGCCTGCCCCGACCGAGCCATCAACCATACATGGAGCCTTAAAGCAAAATGATACGCCGAGCACTCAACCAAGTGAACAAAAAGCTGAGCCTAAGCAGCACGTAAACGTAGTAAAACAAAAAGAACCTAAGCAAGAAAAAGTTACAAAACAGCCTAAAAATGATGCGACTAAAGACAAACAAGCTAAAGAAAAAACCGCAAAACAAAAGCCTGTCAAACAAGCTCCTGCAGCTAGCGGCGGCGATGCTCACAGCGGTAGTTACGTGCAAGTTTTCGCCGTTAAACACTTTAATGAAAAAGCGCCTGAGCTTGGCAAACTAAAAGCCGCAGGATACGCCTATAAGCTATATAGGACGAACGTAAACGGTAACGAAATCATCAAGGTGCTAGTTGGACCTTATAGCGGCGAGCAGTTAAAAAGCGAGCTTGCCAAAATCAAGCAAAGCGCGGCTCCAAACGCCTTTATCGTAAATATAAAATGATGGTTTTTGCCGTTTTTGGCAACCCTATATCCCACTCCGTTTCGCCGAGACTACACAATCTAGCTCTCGGCGAGCTCGGTCTATCTCGCGAAGCCTTCTATACTCGCTACGAGCTAGCAGATGGCTCACAACTCATCTCTAAATTTAAAGAACTAAAATTAAGCGGCGCAAACGTCACAGTACCTCACAAAGAAGCCGCGCTCGCGCAGTGCGACGTCCTAGACGAAGCGGCTATAAAAATCGGCTCCGTAAATACTCTCGTCTCTCGCAGCGATAAAATTTACGGCTACAATACTGATGCGCCGGGATTTTTGCGAGCGATAGAACATTTTGGGCAGATAAATTCAGCTCTGGTTTTGGGTGCCGGCGGGACGGCTAGAGCGGTCGCATATGCGCTAAAAAGCCGCGGCGTGCGAGTTTGCGTGCTAAATAGAAGCGAGGAGAGGCTAGCAAATTTTGCCGAATTTGAAAGATTTAGCTGGGCAGATTTCGGCAAATTTAATGGCGGCAAATTTGACTTCGTCATAAACACAACCTCGGCAGGACTAAAAGACGAAAATTTGCCTGCACCGATCGAGATTTTGCGCCCGATTTTTGATGAAAGCAAATTTGCCTTTGACGTTATTTACGGCAAAAAAACGCCTTTTTTAAATTTAGCCGCCGCTAGCGGGCTCGCGCATAAAGACGGCGCTGAGATGCTACTTTTTCAGGCGGTTTTAGCGTTAAATTTATTTTTCGAGGGATCGCTTGACGAGGCCAAAATTGAGGCCTCGATGCGAAAAGCACTCTATTTATCGGCTTCTTCTAGATAATAATCTATCTGAGCTTTTCTTAAAATCCTGATCAGGTCCGAGCTGCCCGCCACTCCCGTCGGATAGCCAGCCGTCATGATGTAGCTTTTGTCGTCTTTTATGTAGCCTTTTTCGACTGCGGCTTTGATCGATTTGGCCATGAGCGTGTGCAGTCTTTCTTCTTTTTCTATCACGAATGCCGCTGTTATGCCCCAGCAAAGAGTGAGCCTATATGCGGCCTGCTCGTTGTGCGCTATGGCGATGATATCTATATCGGTGCGGTATCTGGCCAGTTTTGCTGCCGAGCCGCCCGATGAGGTTAGCGCGATTATGCCGTCTACTTTTAGTGCAGAGGCGAGCCTAGCTGTGCTAGACGCCATCATATCGGTATCGTCGTAGCGGGCAAAATCAAATTTGTTAAAAGGGTAAATTTGCTGCGTTTGGATTATAGTATTGCTCATCGCTTCTACGACGGCGACCGGGTTTATGCCGACCGCGCTTTCTTCGCTTAGCATGACCACGTCGGTACCGTCTAGTACGGCGTTTGCCACGTCGCTAATCTCGGCTCTAGTAGCTGTTTCGTGCTCAGCCATGCTTAGCATCATCTGCGTAGCCGTGATGACTGGCTTGACGGCTTCGTTTGCTTTTTTGATGATGAGCTTTTGGATTGTCGGCACCTTATAGTAGGGCACCTCGATACCTAGATCTCCGCGAGCGACCATCACGCCGTCGCTGGCCTCGATGATCTCGTCGATATTTTCCACTGCGTCAAATTTTTCTATTTTGGCGTAAATTTGAGCTTTGGAGCCAAAGCCCTTTAGTATCTCTCTAGCTTTTCTTATGTCGTTTGCGTTTTGAACGAAAGAGATCGCGACGAAATGAACGCCGTTTTTGGCGCCAAATTCCAAATCCTTTAAATCTTTAGGCGTGATAACCTCGATATTAAGCTTGGTGTTTGGGAAATTTACGCCTTTGTTCGAGCGGAGTATCCCGTCGTTTTCCACTACGGCTTCTACTTTTTGGGCGCTTGCATTTACGATCTTAGCGCGGATTTGTCCGTCACATAGATATATGTACTCGCCCATCTTTAGCGCGGCTAAAATTTGAGGCTGATTTATGCAAAGCTTATAGTGATTTTCGTCTATTTGCTCGCCGATTATTTCATCTTTTACGAAGATTAGCGTATCGCCGATTTTTAGTTTAAATTCGCTTCTATCTAGCTTGCCGACTCTTATTTTAGGGCCGCAGATATCCTGAAATATGCCTATTTTTCGCCCGAGTTTCGCCTCTACTTGCCTGATTTTATCTATGTTGGATTTATGGTATTCGTGCGTGCCGTGGCTGAAATTTAGCCTAAAAGCATTGACTCCGGCTAAGACTAATTGCTCCATAACCTCTATGGATTCGCTGGCCGGTCCGACCGTGGCTAGGATTTTGGTTTTTTTATTCATGGATACCCCTTTTCGCGCAATTTTACCAAATTTTTAAAAAAAATAAGTATAATCGGCCAATTTATTTTAAGGAGCAAAAATGAAAAAGTTTTTAGCGGTTTTGGCTGCTTTCGGTTTAGCGCTAGGCGCGAACGCGGCAGACAAAACCTATAAGCTAAAGCTAGCCAGCACCTGGGAGAGCACGACTCCGGTTTTGGGCGACGCAGCGAAAGAATTTAAACGCGTAGTAGAGACGCTAAGCGATGGCAGGCTAGAGGTGAGGATAGACTATCCGTCTAAGCATAAGGCGCCGTTTGGTATCCTAGATTTCGTAAAAGGCGGCCAGTACGATATCGGCTACACGGCGTCTTACTACTACAAGGGCAAGGACGCAAATACTATGTTTTTTACCGCCGTACCTTTTGGTATGACCGCAACCGAGCTTCGCGCTTGGTATGAATTCGGCGGCGGCAAGCAGCTAGAGGAAAAAGTTTACGACAAATACAATATCAAAGTTTTCCTTGCGGGGGATACCGGCACGCAAATGGGCGGCTGGTTTAAAAAAGAGATCAAAAGTGTAGAGGATTTAAAGGGCCTAAAAATCAGGATCCCCGGCTTTGGCGGCGAGGTGATGGCGCGCGTGGGAGCGACGATAAACACGATCCCAACCGGCGAGCTATATATGGCGCTAGAGATGGGCACGATCGACTCGGTCGAGTGGGTAAGCCCTGCATTTGATATGGGTCTTGGCTTTCACAAGATCGCCAAATACTACTACACAGGCTGGCAAGAGCCGAGCGGTCAGACTCAGTTTTTCGTAAATAAAAAGACCTACGAGAATCTACCTGCCGACCTTCAGGCCGTGATCGAGGCCGCGGCTAACGAGGTAGCTAGCATGCTAAATAGCCGCTCGTTCTTTGATAACGCCGAGTACTGGGCGAAGATGAAAGCCGAGTATCCTGATATCGAGGTTCGCTCGTTCCCGCAGGACGTTATGGACGCGCTTAGAAAAGCAAGCGACGAAATCCTAGACGAAGAGGCGGCAAAAGATCCGCTATTTAAGGAGATTTTGGACTCTCAAAGAGCGTTTTTGGCTAAAGCTCGCGAGTGGACGAAGATTTCCGAGTTCTCATATATCCAAAAAACTACGAAATAACTTCTATCGCTCATTTTGGGCGGCTTAAATTTACGGCCTTCGGGTCGTAAATTTCTCTTTTTAAATTTTCTTTTTATTCTTTGTCGTGCTTGTAAAATTTGATTTTGGGGCTACGCGTCAAATTTGAGTCGTTGCAAATTTGACTAGCTTTGGCGGCGGGTTAAATTTGAAGCGGTTTGTCTGTTTGAAATGTGGCAAAAACTTGCTCGCCTAGTCTTAAATTTGAATTCGAGCTAATTTAAAAGGATACCGTTAAATTGATAAAAAGCTTCACGCGCTTGAGTTAAATTTACAGCTCAGTCCTGCTATCAAGCGCCTTCATAAGCGATAGAAGGTCGATATTTTCGAGATTTACGCCGGTAGGTACACCTTGGGCTATCTTGCTAAATTTAACGCCCATATCGCTTAGCTTATCCTCGATAAAAACCATCACCGCGTCGCTGCTAAGCCCCGGCGTTAGTGCAAAAATAATCTCGGTTACACCGTTTTGGCGGATGATCGCGCGTAGTTTTTCGGTTTGTTCGGGAGTTATCTCTTCAAGCACGAAGTAGCGTCCGCGGTAGATCGCACTTTGTTCGAAAACTAGGATGTCTTTTGGGCTTTCTACGACGGCCAGTAGCTCCTTATCTCGCGTTTCGTCGCTGCAAATGTCGCAAATTTCATCTTCGCTAAGCCCACCGCAAATTTGACATTTACCCGTAAATCTCACTGCGTCCTCGATGCTTTGAGCGAGCTTTAGTCCGCCGAAGCTATCCTTTAGGCATACGTGATAGGCGTAGCGCTGGGCGGACTTTTTGCCAACGCCCGGTAGCCGCTCAAAGGCCGCCACGAGTTCGTTAAATTTCTCAAGCCCTTTTTTCAACGCTTTCCTTTGGATTGGTGCAAATTTTAAATGAGTGGAAGCCGTCCTCGTATGAGTATTTTAGACTAAATTTGTGCATACGGCAGATGTGGTCGATGATGTAAAGTCCTAGCCCCATGCCGCTGCTTTTACTGCCCTTTTCACGGATAAAGGCTTGCATGTAGTACTCGATAGGATTTTGTAGCGGTTGGCCTAGGTTTCTCACGACGATACCGTCCGCGTCGCAGATAACCTGCGCTTTTTTATCGTCAGCGTATTTTAGGGCGTTATCTATGAGATTTTTGATCGCGAGCGAAAAGAGCCCGAAATCCACGCGCAGCAAGATATCTCGGCGGATATCTACGCTCACTTTTTCTTCAAATTTATCGAGCATCAGCATGTCGCGCGCTTGGTCAAGGATGTTTGAAAAGTATGACTCCTGATAGTTTAGCGCGTAGTTTTTGGATAGCAGCTGCTCGATCTTGCCAAACTCGTTTATGAGCATGTCAAGGCGCTCAAATATCGCTATCAAGCGCGTTTTGTGCGTAGAATTTTGCACCATCTCAGAGACTATGCGACCTTTGCCGATCGGCGTTTTTAGCTCGTGCATAATCGTGCGTAAAAACAGCTGCCTAGAGCGCAAAAGCTCCCTGATCTTGCTGGCTGCGGCGTCAAATTCTATCGCGACCTTGGCTATCTCGTCGTCGGAGTCGGGCTTGGCGATATTTACGTCCATGTTTCCCGCGCCAAATTTCCTGATATCAGAGCTTAGTTTTTTAAGCGGCATTAGCGACTTCATTACCGAAACGTAAAGCGACACTAGAAGCGCCGTCGTGAGGATAAAACCCACCCAGATCGGATCGTTTATGTTTTTCGTATCGTCGCTTTCGAGCAAAATTTGAAACGAAGGATTTTTGATCTGTAGGTACAAACTATCCTGAAAAAGCAACGATTGAAATAGTCCTAGCTGCGTTTGCTTGGCAAAGACCGGTTTCCCGGAGCTTATGACGTTTGCGACGGTTTTGTCGCTTTTAACGTAGGTT
The DNA here is from genome assembly GCF_000313615.1 of Campylobacter showae CSUNSWCD. Classification (NCBI taxonomy): domain Bacteria; kingdom Pseudomonadati; phylum Campylobacterota; class Epsilonproteobacteria; order Campylobacterales; family Campylobacteraceae; genus Campylobacter; species Campylobacter showae. Next base: position 80,351 of record NZ_AMZQ01000002.1, read on the forward strand.
AGTCCGAAATTTTTAAAATAGTTAGTCAAATCGCTAGGCGGATTTGACTTTTCGTATGAAGCGATGAGGTAGTTTATCGCGTTTAGCTGCTTGTTTTTTATCTTTTCTAGCGCGTTATCTAGCTGTATGCTCGCAAACGTGTAGAATAAGATACAAACAAGCGAAAACGCCAGCGCGAAAACTACCGAAATCTTCGTGGTTAAGGAGTATCTCATCCTATGAGTTTATAGCCTATTCCGCGTACCGAAAATATATGTTTAGGCGCTTTTGAGCTGTCGCCGATCTTGGTTCTTAGTCTGCCGATGATGACGTCTAGGCTCTTTGAGTCCTTGTCTTTTAGGCTTTTGCAGTTATAAACTAGCTGCTCGCGAGAGACTGAAAAGCTGTGTTGCTTGATAAGGTAGCTCAAAATTTCATACTCTGCCGGCGTTAGCGTTAGGCTTTCGTTGTTGTAGTAAATTTCGTGTCTGCGCTCGTCTATCCTAAATAGCGTATCAACGACCTCTTCTTGCACTTCGTTGGTCTTTTTGTAGCGGCGGATTAGGCTCATTATGCGCGCGTACATTTCCTTTGGATCGTACGGTTTTGGTAGATAGTCGTCTGCGCCTAGCTGCAGGCCCACGACTTTGTCGCTGATATCGCTGCGAGCAGAAGAGATGATGATAGGGATGTTGTATTTGCTGCGGATCTCTTTGCATACCTCTAGGCCGTCCATGCCAGGTAGTGTAAGGTCTAGGATAAGCAGGTCGAAATTTTTTACTCCAGCACTTAGTCCCAAATAAGGATCTTCGAAATTTGTTACTTTTATATTAAAATCGCTCAAGTATTCGGATAGGATTTGCGCGAATTCCGGATCGTCTTCAATCATTAAAACATTAATCATTTTAAGCCTTTCAAATAGATTTAACGAAAATGATTATAACCAAAAAAAGTTAAATTTTTTTTCCGAATTTACTATCCTTGTTTAAAATTCTCCCCCGCTTTGAATTTTTATAAATAATAAGATAAAATCGCCCTTTAAATTTAAAAATTTTAGGAGATTTTGTGGAAATAGACTACTACGAAATTTTAGAAATCAGCAAAAATAGCGACTCTGAAACCATAAAAAAAGCATTTAGAAAGCTTGCCCTAAAGTATCACCCGGATCGCAATCAAGGCGATAAAGACGCCGAAGAAAAATTTAAAAAGGTAAACGAAGCCTACCAGGTGCTAGGCGACGAGGAAAAGCGCGCGATATATGATAGATACGGCAAAGCTGGACTTGAGGGCAGGGGCGGCTTTAGCTCTGGCGGATTTAGCGCGGATTTTGATTTGGGCGATATCTTTAACTCGTTTTTTGGCGGTGGATTTAGCTCGGGTGCAAGTAGCCGCAAAAGAAGCAGTGACAAATATCCGCTCGATTTAGAGATAGTTCTTAGGATCAAATTTAACGAAGCTGTGTTTGGCGCCGAAAAAGAGATAGATTTTACGATCAAAAAACCGTGCCAAACCTGCAAAGGCAGCGGTTCGAAAGACGGCAAAACGCACGTATGTCCGCACTGCGAGGGCAGGGGGCGGATATCGCAGCAGCGAGGCTTTATGAGCTTCGTGCAGGAGTGTCCATACTGTAACGGCACGGGCGAAACGGTCAAGGATAGATGCTCTGATTGCGGCGGTAGCGGCTACAAAGAAGAGCGCCAAAGCGTCAAAGTAAATATCCCCGAGGGCATCGACGACGGCATGCGCATGCGCGTGAGCGAAAAGGGCAACGTCTCCTCAACCGGCGCCAGGGGCGATTTGTACGTGCATATCGAGGTTGAAGCCGACGAGCATTTCGTACGTCACGAAAGCGACGTTTATATCGAGATTCCGGTATTTTTCACGCAGGCGATTTTGGGCGAGACGATCACGATCCCGACGCTAAAAGGCACAACCGAGCTCAAGCTGCCAGTCGGCGCAAAAGACAAGCAGCAGTTCGTATTTGACGGCCTTGGCGTAAAAAACGTAAATAGCAAAAGATACGGCAGGCTCGTAGCTCAAATCTCCATAAAAACGCCAAAAGAGCTTAATGACGAGCAAATCTCTCTACTAAACCAGCTACAAGAGAGCTTCGGCATCAAGGCGGGCAAGGCGAGCTACGACGAGGAAGAGGACAAAGGAATCTTGGATAAGATAAAAGGGTGGTTTAAGGGTGAAGAACCTAGCGATAAAGGCAATAAAAAAGGCAAAAAGGCCTAAATTTACGTCAAATTTTACCATTTAGCAAGCCCGATCTTTCGTTAAATTCGCCGAGTCGTTCGGGCTTAAATTTGCGTCCGTTACAAAACGGCGCGTCAAATTTGACGTTAAAATACAAGATGAATAAATTTATATTTTTAGCCGCTTTTACGGCGATTTCTTTAAATGCTGCAAAATGCGATACGGGCTGGCTTCAAAAAGGTTGCGACGCTGGCGATTTTGAGAGCTGCGATAACTTGGGTCTTGCCTACATCGGCATCAAGCTTGAGGAGTGCGACTTGGACAAAAACTACGAAAAGGCGTTTGCGCTGTTTAAAAAAGCTTGCGACGGGGAGTACGTGCGAGCCTGCGTAAATTTGGGCGTAGCGTATCGCAAAGGCGAAGGGGTTAAAAAGGACGAACCAAAGGCTGCCGAGCTCTATAAAAAAGCCTGCGATAGCGGTTATTTGCTAGGTTGCGCAAATTTAGGCTCGCTTTATGAGCAGGGGTTTGGCGTCAAAAAAGACGCGCAAAAAGCGGGCAAAATCTGGCGCAAAGCCTGCGAGGCAAAGGACGGGATGTCTTGCTTTAACCTCGGCGTACTCTACTACAACGCGATGCTTGGCGAAAAAGACGTAGCTAACGCAAAAAACTATCTGCAAAAGGCGTGCGCATACGGCTGGAAAGATGGCTGCGACGCGGCGCAAGCGATAGAAAAAGCCGCGAAACGATAAATTTGCCTAAATTTTAATGTCGGTCGAAAGCGGTGCAAAATTCAATTTGTGCCGCAGACTATTTGCGCACAAATTTGGTTGCGTTTTGCGCTAAATTTGGCGGCTTTTTGCAAATAACTGCTGCCAAATTTATTCAAAAGCGGGGAGTTAAATTTGCTCTTTCAAATTTAACGAAAACAAATGCGTCAAATTTGGCTCAAATTTCACTCTCTTTTAGTTGCTCGATCTTAGCCGCCACGCTCCTATTCGTCACCTTTTCGATCTCTTCGCTCGCTGCGGTCATTATAGCTTCAAAGCTGCCGTAAAATTTAACTAGCTTTGCGATACTGCCCGCCGATACGCCCGCGTCTGCTAGCTTGCTAGCGCCCAGATCCTCTTTGCGCTTGGTTTTTTGATGAAAGGTAATCGCAAATCGGTGCGCCTCGTCGCGAAGGCGCTGGAAAAACTGAAGTCGTCTGTCGCCCGTTGGTAGCGTAAAAACGCCGCCCGGAGCGTAAATTTTATCCCTCGCGCCGCCTTTTGCGCGGTGGGCTTTGGCGTCTATTTTTTCTTTTGAGATGGCGAGTATATCGACGTTTGCGCCACTACTAGCGATGATGTCCGAGGCGAGGTCTAGCAGCGCCTGGCCGCCGTCGATGAGCCAGAGATCGGGTGGGCTAAGCTTATCAAACCGCAAAGCGCGCTCTGTAAGCATCTGGTGCATCTGATCGTAGTCGTTTGCGTGAGAGAGGTGCATGTGGCGGTAGTGCTCCTTGGCGAAGTTGCCGTGCTCAAAGCGCACCATCGCGCCGACTGCGGCCGCGCCGAACATATGCGAGTTGTCGAAGGTCTCGATGGTGTACGGCGCGCAGGCTAAGCCGAAATACTCCTTTAGCTCGTCCAAAAACGCGTCGTCGTGGGTTTTTAGGTACTTTTGGATAAAGACTTGCGCGTTTGTTAGCGCCATCTCGCAGATGCGCTTTTTCTCGCCGATTTTAGGGACACAGATGCTAAATTTACGGCCGTGGCGAGCGGTCAAGATCTCCTCTACTAGACTTGCGTCCTCAAATGCTTCGAGTGCGTAAATTTTCGCGCTCACGACGGGCGCGCCAGCTGGAAAGCTCTCTAAAACGATTTGCTTATACGCGTCGTTTAGATCGCCTTGCGAGCTCATCTTGGCGTTCGTGATATTTTGATACACGCCGCTGATCTTGCCGCCGTGCACGCTAAAACGCACCGCACAAAGCAAATTTTGCTCAGCACGCACTGCAAAAACCTCAAAGTCCTCAAGCTTAGCCAGATCGACCTCGATTTTGACGTCTAGGTCTTTGATAGCGTTGATTTTATCGCGCACGAGGGCGGCTTGCTCGTAGTTTTCGTTTTGGGCGTATTTGCTCATCAAATTTACGAGCTTTGGCAGCATAGAAAGAGGATTGTTTAGCGCTGCGATCGCGCCCTCTACGACCTTGGCGTAGTCTGCGGGCGAAATTTTGCTGATGAGCGGGGCTTCTGAGTAACCGATCTGATAGGGCAAGTACGCTCCCGTGGCTTTGAGCGCGCTTTTGCTTTGCACGAGTTTAAAGCTCAGCCTTAGCGCATCTAAAAGCTCGCGCGCGCCGCGAAAATAGGGGCCAAAATACTTGACGTTTTTGCCTCGGACGATCTTTCGCGTGATCTCAAAGCGCGGGAAATCGTCATCCAAATTTACGTAGATGTAGGGATAAGTCTTGTCGTCACGCAGCAAGATGTTGTATTTGGGCCTTAGCTGCTTGATGAAGGAGTTTTCTAGTATCAGCGCGTCGGCCTCGCTGGGAGTGACGATATACTCGAGGTGTACGGCCTCGCTGATCATCTTGTGGATGCGCGGGCTAACCTTGGGCGAGGGGGCGAGCGCCGGCGTAAATGAAAAGTAGCTTTTGACGCGGTTTTTTAAAATTTTAGCCTTGCCGACGTAAAGAAGCTTGCCGGCCTTGTCGAAATACTGATAAACGCCTGGTTGGGCGGGCAATGAGCGGATCTCGTCGATTAGCAAAATTTGACTCCCGCCAGTGAATTTGAGCTTTTGCTGATTGGGGTTAAATTTGACCAAATTTGATTCATTGCGCCCCGCTTGATTCTTTGGCTAAATTTTGCTTTATAGCAAGGCGAATTTTTTCAAATCCTTCGAAAATCCGCTCGCTTTTGGCTAAATTTACAAACTCGCCTTTAGCAGGCTCGGCATAAGTAAAAATTCGCTTTTTTTCGTATGGGTCGGTCGCTTTTTTAAATTTTAAATGCTTTGTCACAAAAAATTTAACGTCCGTTACGCGAGCGAGCCTGCCGTCAAAATTTACGCTAGAATAGATTTTTAATAAGCCTTTTAACATTTTTATACTACTATCGCTTTTTAATTCCTGAAGTCCTAGCGGATGAAACAGGGCGAAAAACAAAATGCCGTTTTTCTCGTAGCAAAAGGCGATGAGCCTGCGATGATTTAGGCTTAAAAGCTGTAAAAATTCTCCGCATTCGCTACGGTTTTTTAACTCTTTATAAAAAGGATTATCAACAATATGTCGAATAATAGTCTTAGCGTCTTTCATAAGGCGATTTTAGCATTTTTTTTGTTAATTTTTATAGCAGGCTGCGGCCACAAGGGCGATCCGTTCTACGAGGCGCCGTCCGAGCCGTCAAACAGCAAAACCGAAAAGATAAATAAACTATAAATCAAGGAGAGTAAATGAAGATCGTCGGACTTTTGGGTCTGTTTTTCGCTTTAGCCTTCGGTAGCGGCGACGCTGCGGGCGAGGCTTTAAATCTAACGACTACGTGGGTGGGTATCGCGAGCCTCATAATTTTCGTCGTGGGATATTTTTTCATCGCTACGGAGGAAAATTTTCACATCGATAAGGCTAAGCCGGCTATATTTATCGGCACTTTTATGTTTCTGCTCATCGGCTTTTATATGCTAGCAAACGGCCTAGATGTGCATTTGTTGCAAAATGAGGTAAATCACCTGATTTTAGAGATTTCGCAGATCGTATTTTTCCTCATGGTCGCGATGACATATATCGAGGCGCTTATCGAACGTGACGTGTTTAACGCGCTAAAATACAACCTCGTCTCAAAGGGCTACACGTATAAAAGACTCTTTTGGCTAACGGGCGCTTTGGCGTTTTTCATTAGCCCCGTCGCCGATAACCTAACTACGGCCCTTATCCTTTCTACTGTTCTTTTAACGATAGATAAGACCAATACGAATTTCCTAGTCGCAGGTGCGATAAACATCGTCGTAGCCGCAAACGCAGGCGGCGCATGGAGTCCGTTTGGCGATATCACGACTCTGATGGCGTGGGCTGCGGGCAAGGCTCCTTTTATCGACTTTTTCGCACTTTTCCCTGCTTCATTTATCGGCTGGCTAGTTACGGCGTTTTTACTAGTGCGCATAGTGCCCGCTGGTAGCCCGCACTTTGACCCGGCCACAGAGCCTAAAGTAACCATCAAAAAAGGTGGTAAAGTCGTTATCGGACTTGGCGCATTTACGATATTTTCGGCTGTTATGATGCACCAGCTTTTCCATTTGCCTGCGATGTGGGGCATGATGTTTGGCTTCTCACTTCTTAGCATTTACACCTACATCTACAAAAAAACAAACAAAAACGAAGAGCCTATGCATGTCTTTCACTATATGTCAAAGATCGAAAACAACACGCTTTTCTTCTTCTTCGGCATCCTTGCGGCCGTCGGCGCGCTACACTTCGTCGGATTTTTAAACTACGCCGTTTCGCTTTATGATAAATTTGGCGCTACGACCGTAAATATCGGCGTTGGCTTCCTCTCTGCTATCGTGGATAACGTCCCTGTTATGTCTGCCGTGCTAAAAGCAAATCCTATGATGGGCGCGGATGTGGGCGAAAATTTAAGTCAGTGGCTGCTAGTTACCTTGACTGCCGGTATCGGCGGATCGATGATAAGCTTTGGTTCGGCTGCGGGCGTTGGCGTTATGGGCAAACTAAAAGGCATCTATACCTTCGGCGCGCATATGAAATACGCTTGGACCGTGGTTGTCGGCTATATCGTATCGGTCGTGGTCTGGTACATACAGTTTGAAATTTTTCATTTATATTTTTAAAGGGCAATCATGAATAATACGATAATAGTTTTGGATTTTGGCTCGCAGTACACCCAGCTCATCGCTAGACGCCTGCGCGAGCAAGGCGTTTATACTGAGATTTTGCCTTTTAACGCTAAGGTCGAGGAGATCAAGGCTAAAAAACCAAAAGGCATAATCCTAAGCGGCGGTCCAGCTAGCGTTTATGCGCCGGATGCGTATTTTTGCGACGAGGGCGTTTTTAAGCTAAAGTTGCCGATTTTAGGCATTTGCTACGGCATGCAGCTTTTGGCGCATAAATTCGGCGCCGAAGTCGCTCCTGCCTCTCACAAAGAGTACGGCAAGGCAAGCCTAAACGCTCTAAAATCTCATCCGCTCTTTACTGATACGCCTGAAAAGCAAACCGTCTGGATGAGCCACTCTGACCTCGTAAAAAATTTGCCAAACGGCTTTGAAGCGATCGCGACGAGCGAAAATTCGCCTTACTGCGTATTCGGCGACGAAAAGCGCAAATTTTACGCGTTGCAGTTTCACCCGGAGGTGCAGCACAGCGAGTTTGGCACTCAAATTTTAAAAAATTTCGCCAAATATATCTGCGGCTGCGAAAGCACGTGGAATATGGGCGGCTTTGCTAAAACCCAGATCGCTAAGATCAAAGAAACCGTCGGCAACAAAAAAGTCCTTTGCGCCGTTAGCGGAGGTGTAGATAGCTCCGTCACCGCTGCGCTTTTGGCCGCTGCGATACCGCAAAATTTGATCCTGGTTTTCGTCGATAACGGACTACTTAGAACGGGCGAGCGCGAGCAGGTCGAGGCGACCTTTAGAACAAAGCTTGGCGTGGAGCTAGTTAGCATAGACGCGAGTAAAACTTTCCTAGAAAGGCTAGCAGGCGTAACCGATCCAGAGAAAAAACGCAAGATAATCGGCGAAACTTTCATCGAAATCTTTGAAAAAGAGGCCAAAAAGCACGATAACGTTAAATTTTTAGCCCAAGGCACGCTTTATACCGACATCATCGAAAGCTCGGTCGTGGGATCTAGCAAGACGATCAAAAGCCACCACAACGTGGGCGGACTGCCTGATTGGATGAGCTTCGAGCTGATCGAGCCTTTAAGAGAAATCTTTAAAGACGAAGTACGTCAGCTAGGCCTTGAACTTGGCCTTTCGCGAGAGCTCGTGTTTCGCCATCCATTCCCTGGACCAGGCCTTGCGATCCGCATAATGGGCGAGGTAAATACGCCAAGCCTTGAGCTACTACGCAAAGCCGACGTAATCCTGCGCGACGAGCTAAAATCAAGTGGCTGGTACAACAAAACGTGGCAGGCATTTTGCGTACTGCTAAACGTGCATTCTGTGGGCGTCATGGGTGATAACCGCACCTATGAAAACGCCGTGTGCATACGCGTAGTGGACGCTAGCGACGGCATGACGGCTAGCTTCTCGCGCCTGCCGTACGACCTGCTAGAAAACGTCTCACGCCGCATCATAAACGAAGTAGACGGCATCAACCGCGTAGCTTACGACATCTCGAGCAAACCGCCTGCAACGATAGAGTGGGAGTAAAATTTAGGCGTTTTTACGCCTAAATTTTATTTAAAATCGACTCAAATTTGCCAAAAAGAATAATCCTTATCAACAAATCGTCCGCAAATTTTAGCTACAATGACGCGTAAATTTACGAAAGGAAGAACAATGAGTAAAATTTACAATTTAAACGCCGACACGAAAGTGATCGCAAAAAGCGTCGTTAGCAAGAGAATTTTTGATTGCGAGAACGCTCACGTCGATGTGTTTGCCTTTGACACTGGCGAGGAGCTAGATCACGAGATGCTATTTTGCGACAGCCTTGCGTGGGTCGTAGAGGGCGGCGCGAGCTTGCACTACGGCGAAAAGCAGATGCGCTTAGGCGACGAACAGGCCTGCCTGATAGAGAAAAAAGTATGGCGAAAACTAGTTTTCAACGAACCAACGAAATACGTCTTAATCGATTTTAAGGAGGACTTAATGATAGATCATTTACCTAAGGCGGCTATTTTTAGCCTAGTGGATGCGGTCGAATACGAAGAAGGCAAAATCGTGAGCAAAACGCTCGTCAAAAACGAAAGCGGCTCGATGTCGCTGCTGTCATTTTCAAAAGACCAACAGCTCTCCACTCACGCGGCTCCGGGCGACGCTCTTTTGGTCGCGCTTGACGGCGAGATGAAGCTAACCATCGGCGATGAGCATTTTGATATCAAAAAGGGCGATACTATCGTGCTTCCAGGCAAAATCCCGCACGGACTAAAGATACCGGAAAAATTTAAAATGTTACTCATCGTAACAAAAGATAAGATGTAGAGTTTTGGGGCGATTGCCACGACTCGTTTAGGAAATATATGGCAAGATTTATAATAGATGATGAAAACATAAGCGTAGATAATCTAGCAACGCTAAAAAAACTAGGCGAGAAAGATAAAATTTATATCGTAACAAACAATAGACAAAAGCTAAGCATCTCCGTTTTGGCGTGGTTTCTGGCGCGAAAAATCAAAATAAAAATTATACTTTTAGAAAGCGCTCACAAGGACTATGCCGATAAAATAATTACGTTTTTAATGGGCAAACTCTCGCATAAAAAAGACAAAATTTACATCGTCAGCAACGATAAATTTTATGATGACGTGATAGATTTTTTTAATAAACAAGATAAAAACGGCGGTAAATTTTATAAACTTAAATTTGACTTCAATCGCTCGCACACTGCGCAGCTCATCGAAGAAAATCAAGACGAAATCGCGATCTTGATACGAAACTCGGGAAGCCTAAGCGAGCTTCATATGAAATTTATCTCAAAATTTGGCAGTAAAAACGGTGCTGGCGTGTATAACGCACTAAAAGAGGACGCAAGGAAGATCTACAAAAAACCTCAAATAGAAAACTCGCAAAAAGGTGAGGCAAAGCTTATCGCGGCGCCAAATTCTGCAAAATCTAGGCTAGCGACGCAAGGCGATGAGCAAAAATTTGACGAGCGAGAAAAGTCGCAAATGGAGTCAAATTTGAGTGGCGAGACTTTACATGCTCAAAGCGCCTCGGCAAAAGAGCAAAATTTGGAGTCTCTAAAACCGCAATCTTTAGAGGGCGAAAGTGGTGCGGTGACAAATGATGAAGTTAAGGTTGCTGAGTCAAATTTGAGTGATAAACTCGCTTCTACCGAGCGCTCAAAAGATGCGAAGATCGAGGTTTCTGGCGAAAATCTAAATGCGGACGAAAAGGGGCAAAATTTATCAAGCAAGCATCCGCCGCAAAAACAAAAACAAGCTGGTGCGCAACAAAACGAAGTAAAAAATGAGGCTAAAAATGCGGTAAAAACGCAGCTCGCGCCCAAGATAGATGAGGCTAAAAAGCAAGATATAAGAAAAATCGCATTTGAAAGTAAAAATTTGGGCGATTTTCACAACGGGCTCGTGAAAAAATACGGCGCAGACGAGGCTGGCAGGCTATATAAAGCGCTAAAGCAAAAGGCAAAAGAGTACCTAAGCAAGCGCAATGCGGCTAAGTAAAATTTGTGTTTTGTGTGCGGCTTTTAAAATTTGAGGATTTGCGGTAAAATTTGGACGCAAAGTCATAAACTTAAGGGCAAAAATGATCTATCTAGTCGGGTCAAATTTGGAATTTGATGGCGTAAAGACGCTGGTTTTAAACGAGATAAAATTTAATAAATTTAGCGTAAATTTGGCCGAATTTGAGACGCTGGTTTTGACCTCCAAAAACTCCGTAAACGCGCTAAGATTTAATCAAATTTCGCCTACAGATTTGCAAATTTACTCCATCGGTGAAGGCACTAGCCACGCAGCTAGCGAGTTTGGCTTTGCTCAAATTTACACCGCAAAAAACGCTCACGGAAACGACTTTGCCGCCGAGATCGCACCGTTTATAAAGGGCAAAAAAACGCTGTTTTTAAGGGCGCTCGAAACGGCTTCGAGCGTTGGTGAAATTTTACGTAAAAGCGGCGTAAATTTGACGCAAATAATCGCTTACGAAAACGTTTTTAAACCGCTTAATGAAGAGCAAAAACCGCCTAAAAATTCGGCGATTATTTTTACATCTCCCTCGGCGGTGCGAAATTTTACTCGAAATTTCGGCTGGGATGAGAGCTATAAAGCCGTCTCTATCGGACTTACGACGGCAAAGGAGCTAGAAGCTTTTGCCTCACCTATAGTGAGTGCCCAGCAAAATATAAATGCCTGCGTAAGCCTCGCAAAAACGCTACTTTAAGCTAAAATTTTATATAATAACCTTGCCTGAGTGATTTGGCAGCGTATTTTTATAGGGTCCAACACATTAGTATAGGCGAAGATGTGCGGAACTGTGTGACGTGGCTTCGTTTGAGCGCGCGAGCGCGAGAAGTTGCGACCTAAAGGAACCGCCTATTTGCAAGGTTGGCTTTGAATTTTCGGGCCACTTATATGCGCACCGCTCACTTGGGTTTTTTATTTTTGGAGAAATTATGAAAATTTTGATAATCGGAAGCGGCGGGCGCGAATACTCAATAGCTCTTAGACTTCAAGAATCCCGCAAACACGAGCTTTTTTTTGCTCCAGGCAATGGAGCCACCTCAAAGCTCGGCACAAATCTAAACATCAAAGACTATAATCAGCTCGCAGAATTTGCCGAGACGGAGCAGATAGAACTAACGATCGTCGGTCCCGAAGCGCCGTTAAGCGACGGCGTCGTGGATATATTTAAGGCGCGAAATTTAAACATTTTTGGACCAAGTAAGTCTGCGGCTAGACTCGAGGGTAGCAAGGCGTTTATGAAGGATTTTTTAGCTAGAAACGCTATCCGAACGGCTGCTTATCTAAATACCGACGATTACGATTCTGCCGCTAAATTTATCGACTCTCTTACTGCTCCCGTCGTCGTCAAGGCCGACGGACTGTGCGCCGGCAAAGGCGTGATAATCGCGCAAAGCCGCGATGAAGCAAAGGCCACGGCTCGCGATATGCTAAGCGGCGAGAGCTTTGGCGAGGCCGGTAAACGCGTGGTTGTGGAGGAGTTTTTAGACGGATTCGAGCTTAGCTTTTTTGCTATTTGCGACGGCGAAAATTTCGTCAGCCTGCCCGTAGCGCAGGATCATAAACGCCTAAAAGATAACGACGAGGGACCAAATACTGGCGGTATGGGTGCGTACGCTCCTAGTCCTCTAGCAAGCCAAGAGCTAATAAGACAGGTTGAAGAAGAGGTTGTAGAACCGACCTTAAAAGGCATGAAAGCCGAGGGAAATCCTTTTTGCGGCGTGCTTTTTGTGGGACTTATGGTGGTTAAGGGTGTGCCGTACGTACTCGAGTTTAACGTGCGTTTCGGCGATCCGGAGTGTGAAGTGCTAATGCCGCTGATCGACGGCGATCTGGGCGAAATTTTGTTAAACGCGGCAAAAGGCAATCTAAAGCCCGTAAAATTAAAAGACGAATTTGCTGTAGGCGTCGTGATGGCTAGTAATAATTATCCTTTTTCAAGCTCGCCTAAGGCTAAAATAAGCGTAAAAAACGTGCCTGAAAACTCGCACATAGCTTACGCAGGCGTAAGCGAGCAGGGAGGTGAGATCTACGCGGACGGCGGACGGGTACTCGTATGCATAGGTTTAGGTAAAAGCATAAAGCAAGCCCAGCAAAAGGCCTATGAGCTGTGCGAAAACGTAGAATTTGACGGTGCGCAGTACCGAAAAGATATTGCCTGGCAAATGCTAAAAGGACGTGAATGAGCAGGAGCGTCATAGACAAGCTCGAAAATGAAAATATTACGCTCGCTAGCATCGGTAAAAGAGCCGTCGCATGGGGGATAGATAAATTTCTCATCTCATTTTTGTTCTATGCTGTCTACTACGAAAAATTTGACGGACTAGACTACGAGCAGATCAGTGCACTAGCTATGGAAATGATACCGCAGATCGTTTTGCTCGAGGTTATTTATCAGACGTTTTTTACGTGGTATTGTGGCGCTAGTATTGGCAAGGTCGCGATGAAGATCGTGTGCGTGGATATCGATCTGCTCGATAAGCCAAGCTTGCTAAATTCTCTCACTCGATCTTTGGTTCGCATCATCGGTGAAAACGCATTTTTCCTAGGTTTTGCATGGGCGTTTTCAAATCCATTATTTCAAACGTGGCAAGATAAGGCCGCGAAAACGGTAGTTATAAATGTTTACTAGAATTTTTTTGTTACTAATGTTTGGGGCTTTTAGTTGCTTTGCGGCTCAAAATTTCGAGCTTTTGGCCGATGACGTAAAACGCGATAAGGGTATAGTTACTGCAGATAAAAATGTGCTTGTGTATTCGCAAGATTATTTGATGAGCGCAGACAGAGCCGTTTACGATCAGCAAAAAGAGATCTTGGAGCTTTTCGGTAACGTAAATTTGATAAGAAACAAGGACGAAATCTCGCGCTGCTCATACGCAAAGATCGACCTAAATAGTAAAGATAGTAACTACGAAACGCTATTTATGATGAACCGAGATATGGAAGTATGGATGCAAAGCGACGAGAGTAGCAGCACGTCTAAATTTTACGAGGTAAACGGCGCGGTCGTATCAAGCTGCAATGTCCAAGATCCGGACTGGAAGATTAAATTTAGCAGCGGTAAATTAAACCGCGAGAGTAAATTTTTACACCTTTTTAATCCGGTATTTTACATTGGAAACGTACCTGTATTTTATTTGCCGTATTTTGGTTTTTCAACCGATACTCGCAGACGCACCGGCCTTTTACCGCCGGAGTTTGGTTACGGCAAAAACGACGGATTTTACTACAAACAGCCTATTTATATCGCCGAATACGACAGCTGGGACTTGCAGTTTGACCCTCAAATTCGCACTAGGCGCGGTACGGGCATATACGGCACGTTTAGGTTTGCCGACTCTCCTTATTCTAAGGGCTCGGTGACACTTGGCGCATTTAGAGATACCGAGGGCTACCGACAAAGACAGATCGAGAAAAACTCGCTAAGACTCCCACTAAAAAATAAAACGCATAAGGGCGTTGATGTAAAATATGAGCGCGATAGGCTCGTCAAGCACCTGATAAACGAGGATTTGCAAGAGGGCTTGTGGCTCGATGCGACAGCGTTAAACGATATCGATTATATAAATTTGAAAAAACGAGGCTCTGGTAGCGACGACAATCCTTTGGTAACGTCTAAGCTAAACTATTTTCTAAGCAGCGATAAACATTACTTTGGAGCATATGCTAGATATTATGTAAATACCTCAAAAATCGGTAGTCCGAATGAAAATAAAGACACGCTTCAAGAGTATCCAAGCTTTCAGTATCACAAATATACCGATAGTTTCATCTTGCCGAACGTGCTTTATTCGGTCGATTTATACTCGCACAACTACACGAGAAAAATCGGCGTAAAAGCAACGCAGTATGAATTTAACTTACCGGTTTCATTTCATTTGCCTTTAGCGGACGATTATCTTAAATTCTCGTATTATCACTATTTATACGCCACACACGTAGATTATGCAAAGAAAATGTACCGTCCGACAGGAGATGAGGATAGGAGTGCAAACTATATAGAAAATTATCATAAATTTTCGCTCCAGACCGACTTAGCTAAGGCTTACGAGAGCTTTTATCATAGTTTAAATTTGGGCATGGATTATGTAGTGAAAGCCTATAATAAAGGCGATTTGCCTGATGAATACGAGACTGCCGAAAGCGATGGCAACGTATATATTTATGATATGCTTGGACGAAAATACCAAAGTTTTATCAATCCCCAGCATACTAGAGATGAGGTTTCCGTCAGAGCGACGCAGTATTTCTTCAACGAAGACGGAAGAAAATTTTTGCGCCATACGATTTCGCAGGGTTATTACACTAAAGAAAACAAGCGCTCAAATTTGAAAAACATCATCGGCTGGTATCCTTTGCCGAATTTATCTTTTTACAACAGACTCGAATACTCTTATGATAATAAATACTTTGAAAAAGTTCAAAGCGGCGCGAGCTATACGAATGATAAATTCGGCGCTAGCCTCTGGCACACGATGCAAAGAAAAAATGCGCAGGAAAAGCAAAACTATCTGCATCTAAACGGCTACGTCGAGCTTCCGCATAACTATAGGCTATTTAGCGGTACTCAGTATGACCTTGAGCGCGACTATAATAAGCAGTGGCAGCTAGGCGTCTCTCACCGCAGAAAGTGCTGGAACTACACGTTTATCTACGAAGAGGAGCTTGAACCGACTACGACTACCAGCGGAACGGCCGCCAAAAAATCAAGAGGTGTTTACTTCTTTATAAATTTCTATCCGATGGGCGGCGTGCATTACGACTTTTCAGTAGGACAGACGACGCAAGGTAGCTGATGAGCGATTACCGGGATCTTATGTTTGAAAACCAGCTCGAAGCAGCCGAAAAGTTGCTCGAAATTTTGCCCAAAAAAGAACTGGTTGCAGGTGAATATCTGATAATATGTAGCTCTATAGACTCTGTTATCATGGTCGACAGCGTGGCTCGCGGGCTAAATTTGAGCTATGAGATTTTATTTTGCGAGCGCATTTTTGCGCCAAATAACCCAGAGTGTGAGATCGCGATGGTTAGCGAAAAGGACGACGTGGTGCTAAACGACGAGCTGATTAGGAGTTTTGGCATTAGTTACGATTTCGTTTATGGCGAGGCGGATCGCAAATACGACGAGAAAATCCTAAAAAACGTCTATAAATTTAGAAAAGGAAATTTAATCGGTGATCTAAAGGATAGAAATATCCTGCTTATAGACGAGGGCTGCGAGACGGGTCTTACGGCGCTAACCTGCCTAAAAACGCTCATGCGCGAGCGAGTAAAATCAGTCACCTACGCCACGCCGCTCATTGCTACCGACGTCGCCGCAGCTATCGCGCCTCTGGTGGATGAAATTTACGCCGTGCACAAGATCGCGAATTTTATCGAGGTGGATTTTTACTACGAAAATAAAATCGAACCAAAACCAGAAACCGTGCTTTCCATATTAGAGGAGAGTCCATTTTATATACCATTACAAAAACAAGGAGATATCAGGGCATGCAGTATTCAATAGAAGTCAATAATCAAGTTGAAATTTATGATATAAACAAGGTCGCCAAGCAAGCTAGCGGCGCGGTACTTTTGCGCGTAAAAAACACCGTCGTTTTAGCCACCGTCGCTCGCGAGGACACGCAAGTTAGCGAGGATTTCCTACCGCTAACGGTACAATACATCGAAAAAACATACGCAGCGGGTAGGATCCCCGGCGGTTACGTAAAAAGAGAGACTAAGCCTGGGGATTTTGAGACGCTAACTTCGCGTATCATCGACCGTTCGTTACGTCCCCTATTTCCAAAGGGCTACGCATATCCGACGCAAATCGTCGTTATGGTGCTATCTTGCGATCCGGAGGTTGATTTGCAAGTCGTCGGTCTAAATGCCGCTTCAGTCGCTCTTTATCTTAGCGACATCCCGGTAAATGCGCCTGTTTGCGGCGTACGCGTAGGCTATATAGACAATAAATTTGTGATAAATCCTAGCAACTCCGAGCTAAAAACTTCGGCGCTCGATCTTTACGTGGCCGGCGTTAAAGACGAACTTTTGATGATCGAGATGAGAAGCATCGCAACTGAAAAAGACGAGATAGTGCCTATCGCGCTAGATCCTATGATGGATCCAAATTTGGGCGGCGGCGTGATAGCGATGCAGGATATGAACGAATTTAGCGAAGATCTCATCGTGGAGGCGATCGCGGAGGCGGGCAAGGCTATACTTCGCGCCTCAAACGCCTACGAGGAAGCATTTAGCCAGCATAAAAAAGAAGACGCGCAACTCGAGCTAAAACCGGAGATCGAAAACGAGAGCGTCGCGGTTTATCTAAACGAATTTTATAAAAATGACGTAAAAGCCGCGATAAATCAGATGGCTAAAAGCGAGCGCGCCAGCGAGCTAACCAAGATCGCTAAGCAAATTTTGACCGACGAAGTAGCGCAAAAAGAGGGCTGGGAGGAGGAGGTAGTCTCTAACGTCCTAGCTAAATTTAAGAAAAAAATCATCCGCGAGCAGATCATAAACGAGGGCGTGCGCGCCGACGGCAGAGGACTTAAAGAGGTCCGTCCGATCAGCATCGAGACGAATATTCTGCCAAACGCTCACGGTAGCTGCCTCTTTACTCGCGGCCAGACGCAAGCCCTCGTGGTGGCGACTCTAGGCACCGACGGCGATGCGCAGATGTATGATATGCTAACGGAAAAAGGCGCCGTGACGGATAAATTTATGTTTAACTACAACTTCCCGGGCTTTAGCGTCGGCGAGGCCAGTCCGCTAAAGGCTCCAGGTAGACGCGAGCTAGGTCATGGCAACCTCGCTAAACGCGCCCTTGCGCCTAGCATCGATGTAAATTCGCCTTACACGATCAGGCTCGTGTCCGAAATTTTAGAAAGTAACGGCTCAAGCTCGATGGCCAGCGTTTGCGGCGGCTCTTTAGCGCTAAGAGCTGCCGGCGTCGATACGCCAAAATTAGTTGCGGGCGTTGCGATGGGACTGATTTTTGAGGGCGAGAAACACGCCGTGCTAACCGACATAATGGGGCTAGAGGATCACGACGGCGACATGGATTTTAAGGTAGCGGGCAGCAAAGACGGCATAACAGCGCTCCAGATGGATATAAAGCTGGGCGGTATCAGCCTTTACGTGCTTAAAGAAGCACTTTTGCAGGCGCGCGAGGGTAGGCTGCATATATTAAATTTGATGGAAAAAGCAAATGAAAATATCTCAGTAAACGAAGATATACTCCCTAAACTAGAGCTCTTTAGCGTGGATCCGGGCAAGATCGTAGATATCATCGGACAGGCTGGTAAAACTATAAAGGAGATCATAGAAAAATTTGACGTCGCTATCGATCTAGACCGCGAAAAAGGCGAGGTAAAGATTGCCGGCGCGCAAAAATCAAGCGTCGACGCGGCCAAAGACTACATCATCCAAATCGTCTCAAAAGATAACGGCAAGGGCTTTGGCGGTAGAAGAGGCGGCAAAGACGGCAAACCTCACAAGACGCCTGAGTTTAATATCGGAGACGAATTTGAGGGCGAGGTAAAAAGCGTAGTAGAATTTGGCGCTTTTATCGGGCTTTCGGGCGGCGTGGACGGACTTTTGCATATCTCAAAAATCAAAACGCCTCTAAAAGCCGGCGATAAGGTTAAGGTAAAAATTAGCGAGCAAAAAGGGCACAAAATTTCCCTTTCTCTAGCGCAATAAATTTAAAGGAGAAACGATGCAGTATAAAAAAATATTTTTCCCAATCGGCGCGGGCGACGACGTAAAAGAGCGTATCAGAGGGGCTTTGCTCGTCGCTAAGCATTTCAACAGCCACATTGAGATTTTAGCTTGCCAGCTAGATCCAGGCGTCGTTTATAATATGAAAATGACGCTTCGAGGCGGAGTTCTTTACGATGAGTTTTTAAAGGCGGCAAAGGCCGAACTTGGCGTCGAGCACGAGCGCAACGAGACTATTTTTCATAAACTTTGCGAAGAGCTTGACGTGCAGATCAGCGACGAGCCGATCGAGGGCAAGACGACGGCTAAATTTACCACAAAAAGTGGCAAGCGAAGCGTGGTGGTTGAGCAGGAGTCTAAATTTTGCGATATGGTAGTTGCCGCAGTACCGCTTGACGGTAAGATCACGGGTACATTTGAGGCGGCGGTGCTAAAAAGCGGCAAAAACGTTATCGTGATTCCTAGAAAACTTACTAAATTTAGCGCGGAAAATATCCTGGTAAGCTGGACCGGTACACCTGAGAGCTCGCGCGCCATTACCAGCTCGCTACCGCTTTTAAAAGAGGCTAAGCGCGTAAAATGCATCACTTCAAAGGCAAATTTGGGCGATCAAAGCGAGGCTAGCTTAAAGAGGCTGGATGAATACTTCGCGCTACACGGCATAAATGCGGATTTTGAGGTCGTAGGAACTTTTTCGGTCCCGGGCGAACCGCTTTTAAAAGCCTCGACGGATGGAAATTTCGACCTAATCGTAGCGGCTAGATATGCAGAAAACGGTTTTAGGGAGATTTTCTTGGGCGGTACGACCAAGTATTTCTTACAAAACACCACGATACCGGTATTTATGTAAGACAAAATTCGGAGCCGAATTTTCAAATTTGACGTTTGGCTCCGAGGTAAATTTAAGCGACCGGCCTTTTATAAGGGGTCGGTCGCTTTTTAATTTTGTGACTGACTTCAGGCGCTTACCTAGTAAATTTGTGATTTTTATTTCCTTCCTTATTGTTTTGCACTTATTTTTAAATTTAGATACTAGCAATAGAGGATTAAATTTATCTTGCTAGACGGCTACTTTTTTATCGATTTTAAAACCTAAATTTATTTTTGTGGTTATTCGAGAAGTTTATGGGCGGTAAAGCTTAGTAAAAACTATTTTAAATTTGTAAACTTCTTTTTAAATTTGGTTATGCTGATCAGCCATGTAAAGATGCGATTTGCTTCTTATGAACAATGCAGTATTAAAGCAATCTCAAGTATTTTGAGTATACACAGCAAATTTGACTCTTTAGGGTAATGGGAGGCACTAGCGCAAGAACATGGTTGTGGCGAATAATATCGACTTGTTTTGATTGATCAGTGCTTTTGAAGTTGGAAAATCGTTGATGGCTTGGAAGATTTTTGTTGGAATTAAATAAGAATTATGGTGCGACCTGCGTGTCTGCAATTTAGAGAAAAAAGCCCAAAAAATCGAGGCTTTCGCAAAAATAGGAAGTGAAAAAACCGACTTCCTAGGTTTTTAAGGTTTTTAAAGAAAACGTAGCGTTTTTTTGAAAGTTTAACTCGAAACTTAAGAGGATTTGGACTATTTTTGATTAGATAGTAAATCAAAAATAAACCATTTAAGGATTGAACCTTAAGCAGATAGTTAATTCTCTCTTAGCCCGCCTGTTCTGATTGGCATGTTAGCATTTTTTTCCCTGCTTGTCAAATTACCCATTATTTCCCACTACTTCGGTCAAGCGGAACGGATTTTTGAGAGAGGCGAGAAAATCCGAGGAGCGTAAATAAATACAACTTTTATGACAGAAGCAATAAAGGACGGCACGGGCGGGCGCTTTGATACTCGCTGAGGCTCGTATCGAAAAAATAAGCTAATGCACGCCGCGAACAGCTAACGGCGCGCATAGAGCCTATTTTTTCTCGCTCTGCTTTTAGCTTTTATTTGCGGGCATTGTAGCGAGCCGTTTTTTACAAGGTCAAGGGTATACGAGCAGGATTTTAAGGGCTCGCGATTAGCGCTCACCTCTAAAAATCCGCCCTTGACTCTGTAAAAGCCGTTCGCACAACCCGCAAAGCTAAGGAAAAACAAAAAACAGCCGCCACCGTGCCTTTTGTATTGCTTTGCTTTACTCGCCTTTTGAAGTTGCATTTTGATTGGCGCTTTTAGATTTTTTGGAAGTCGCCTATTTATTATTATATACTATTAAGAAGCAAGGAAAAAGTGCCTCAAAGCCCCTATTTATCGAGGGGCAAAGAGGATCAACGAGTATATTCGAGATCGTTTTTCGGAGACGATAAAGAGGGGCAATAGCTCAATAGCCCACTTTTTATCCCGGCGAAGTTTTTAGCAGGGTATTCCCCCGAAATAATGCTATCAAGCCCAAGTAAGAGAGAGTGACCCTTTGGCTCAAGACAGAGCTTTTTGCTATTAATCAATTCAGACAATAGCGTAGCTTGACCGAGGTAAAAGTGATCGTTAGCGGTAACACCAAAACCCTCTTGATTCTTTTGCAGTTCGGCAATCTGAGCGTCCTTTTGTTTGACAAGCCCCACAGTATCCTTTAAAGTCTTTTGCAGTAGCTCGTTTTGTTTTTGGAGGCTATCAAGAGTTTTCAGCAACCCCTCATTTTCTTTCTTGATAGCGTCGACATCTACATCAGGCTTTGAAACAATGCCACCAAAAAACGCCTTAGCAATCTTGTTGTCTTTAAGATTCGTAGCTTGCGCAGCTTCCGCCTTATAACGTTCAACGTCATTTAAGACGGGCATATAGCTTCGTATCTGCTCATGCGCGGCATAACCCAAAGCGACGGCTTCTGACACAAACGCATATACCTTATCCCGATCCAAGATACCAAAGCCGTTTTTTAAATTAGCAAATTCAGTCTCAGCCTCAGTAACAACCCGCTTCGAGTTTTTGATTTTTTGAATTCTTTCTACAATCTTAGCCATCTCGTCATCGATATTTATATCGGTAGGCATTTTTTTAAGCTCAGCTAGCTCGTTTTTAAGCAATCGGTTTTCTTGCTCCAAAGCCGCATAATCCTCGCGCTTGCCCCCTTGCTCTTGCAGATCAGCGCGGGCTTGTTTATTCGCTTCTTTGAGCTGTCTCTCTAGCTCTTTTATTTGTTTTTTAGCGTCTTTGAGCTCATTTTTGACGTCACCAAGTTTGACCTGCAAGGGCTCTTGCAGGCTCATTGCTTGCCGATACTGTCGAGGAGTGAGATGCGTCCGCTTCGTTATTTTCTTGCTAAGGCCGCGCTCCATGCAAAGAGCCTGGGCGATTTCCGTTTGAATTTGGCTAACCAGACCCGGCTTTCCAAAGTTCCTGCGGTGCATAGAGTTCCCTTGCTCGTCCAAAGAGAGCATGGCTATATGCACGTGGTCGTTGTTGATAAATGGGCGTTCAGTAGTTCGTAAGTCAAACTCCTCAATTTCATCATCGGTAGCAAAGTGACCCTCATCGCGGTGCCGCGTCCAAAAAACAGCCCGATAACCGAGGCGCTTCTCGAGAATTTTCACGACTTTTTCGACATCCTCGCGCGTGTGATATTCTCTTAGATTTACCACAGCTTCCCAGTATATCGCTTCATCGTTATATTGAGGAGTTTTTCCTCTAGCTCTTATTGCAGCGTCAGCATCGTTTTTCATTTGCGCGGCTCGTTGCCTCGCTTCCTTAAACGTACAGGAATATTCGTTATTTTTCGTCAAATCCGCTTGTACGTTATTTGCGCTAAAGCCCTGACGAAAATCGTGCCAATAGGCAAACCCATTTTCCATAGGATCTATTCTCATGCAAGATTTAGCATTATTATCCATTTTTTATTTTCCTTATTATGGTATTATTATTTTTTTTCGGCGGGTCTTGCACCCCCGAAAAAACGAACGTCAGCTCCGCTGATTAGTGAGCTCACTAATCACAAGGGGGAGCAAGCCCCCTTATGATGTTCGCCCGCAAGGGGGTTTACGCAATAGGCGTATTCGCGAGCTCGAACTTTTTAACAAGAGCTTCAACTTCAGCGCGTTCTTCTTCAATTTTTGCCACAGCGTTTTTAGCAGCTTCCAAAGCGTTTTTAGCCTTAGTCTCACGTTTGTCAAGGCTTTGTATTTTTTTTACAAGTTCGTTTAAACCTTTGAGTAATTTTGCACGGGGACTAAGCTCTTTTTTCTCTTTGGCTTCGGTCGGTTTAAGTGCGACTTGAGTCGCTTTTTGGTCTTGAGGTTGAGCGGTTTTTTGGCTCTGCGTTTGCGCTAGAGCAACGTTTTTAGTTTGCAAATTTTCCATAACGGACTCCTTGGTTTTGATTTTTTTTAATTATAAAAACAAAAACATGCTACCGGAAAAAAACTAAAAATTAGGTGCAGCATATCGCTAAAGATACCCGATCAACAACAGTAGCAGGCCTATTATTTTCGTACATAGCCTCCTTGATAAAAGCCATAATTTCTTGAAGGCCAGGATCAAGAGGGGTTGTTTGTTTTTTTAAACGCGGAGCGATATACCCAAACCAAGACCGAATATCGAATCGATTTTCCAAAAGCTCGCGGTCATAGTCAGAGAGATCTCGCGGTGAAAAATCCAACATTCGCAGAGGGTCGCGGCCGCAGATTTTTTTAGCACCAAAGAGCGTGCGATACAAAACAAGTAAGTCATTTTTAGTTAGGCATTTTTTTGCCCAAAGTTTGAGATTATGTATCTGCGTTTTAGTTAAGTAAATGTTTTTTAGATTCACGTGCAAACGTTCGGTATGGTGTCGAGTCCAAAGAGTAACGTCAAGCTGTTGTAGGTCGTCGTTAGATTCGGTTTTTAGCTTGCAATGTGGGTCACGACCGAAGCAGCCTAAATTTGGTTGCATTATGACGTATTTGTCGACTTCGAAAGGTTTAGGCTCGCCTTCGTATTCTCGCTCTATAAGCCTTTTAGGTTTCGTTACGCCTAAAGCTTCATCCTCGAGCTTTTCTTGACGCGTGCGGCAATGAGTAAATTTCCAGTGTCGCCAAAGCTCGCCGAATAAATTACTTAAAATTAAATCGGCGCTAGGGTATTTTTTGCGAAGCTTTGCGTTAAATACGCGATGCAATTCTTTCGTTTTTTGAACGTCGCGAACGGCGGCAACGTTACGGCGAGTTAATTTGTTCTCTCGCTCATTGATTTCGAGAGCAGTGCGAGCAAGCAAGCGCGAGCAGCTAGCCGCAAGAAAGTCGTCCTCTTTTTCGACTAGAGCCCATTCCCACTTTTCATTTTTGAAAATGTATGAGGGACTTAAAACGTTTATTCGCACGGCGTCCTCGTTATATACGGCTTTGCATTTTTGGATAGCTTGAACCAAATCGCGCACCGGAACGAAAAGCAGAGCGTGAATATGCGGGCTCCCGTTTCGGTGCCTCTCGAATACCCAAGCACACCAAACGGGGATCGTCGAGAGTAGCTTTTTTATGAGCTCGTTTAGTTTTCGTTCTAGCTCTTTTGCGGCTTTTCCGTTAGGTATGCGGCCCGGCGTGCCATTTTTCCAAATCCCCGTATTATCGAGAGTCAAAGTAACGCCGAGAGCGGTAAAGCCGAGATTTTGAAAATCTCTCGAAATATCCCATAAGGCTATTTCGATATCTTGCCCGCTCGAGGTTTCCTTTGTTTCTCGTTTGAGTAGTTTTTTATCGAGGTGAAGCTCGCGAGGATTAAATTTATCGTCGAAAACAGAGCGAAAATTACTCATTTTGCGCCCACTTCCCGAGATAAATTATTGAAAAATAAAGAAACATTGAATATAATTTGCTTGTTCTTATGGCAAAGAGCTAATTCTCTTTGCCCGCCTCTTTTGTTTCTCATAATTTCAATCCTCTATCTTTTAGATAATTAAACCACCAAGTCAAAACCCGACGCGTAGTAGCGATTGCCTTGGATCGGTTGTAGCGTTTCTCTACACCTTTTATCGCATGTGATAAGGTGCGAGACATATCATAGTCGCTAACGTCGCCTTCGTCTACTTCATGAGCGAAAGTCGAGAGAATACCGCGGAACGAATGAAACACAATGCGACCCTTCGGCGTCTCAGGCGTATAGTCTTTTAGAGCCTTTGATAATATCGCATCGGAGAGCGCCTTTTCCCCGCTTCGACCCATAAAAAAATACGTGCCGACGTCCATAGAATCCAGCCACTCGCCAAGTTCTTGAGGAATACCGAGATACATATCGCCATTGCGTTTTACCTTCATCTCGTCTTTTAAAAAAACGAGGTAATAGCCGTTTTCGTCGCGCGCTAGGTTTTCCCGAGAT
This sequence comes from Campylobacter showae CSUNSWCD, assembly GCF_000313615.1. Lineage (NCBI taxonomy): Bacteria > Pseudomonadati > Campylobacterota > Epsilonproteobacteria > Campylobacterales > Campylobacteraceae > Campylobacter > Campylobacter showae. Next base: position 104,882 of record NZ_AMZQ01000002.1, read on the forward strand.
AAAAAGCGAACATTTGCTGCCCTTAACGCAGTGCAAAGGCCGAGAACTAGAGCGTTGCGAACATCGCGCGACCCCGCATAATCACAGCAATAGGCGATTAACGAGCGTAAGTCTTTATCGGTTTCAATGTGTCCGAAGCCGTCACTCTCAGGCATGGCGTAAATTTTAGAGAAATCGACATCAGCTAAAGGATTTTTGTCGATTTTTTGGCGGTTTTTTGCATAGCTAAAAACCATTTTCGCTTCGATGAGAAAGTCCTTCAAAGCAGCAAACTTTTCAGAATGATAAAGCTTGTCCGCAATAGCGAATATTGAATCGGCTTTTATACGGCTTACGTCTTTGTCTTTTATAGGGGCGAATTTTTTATATATTTTGAGTTTTTTTGCCATCGTTTGCGGCGCCCAGCGCTTGGCCCCAAAACTAAGATATGAGTCAAAAACGGAGCCTAGGGTATTAAAGGCTTTTCCCTTTGGCGTAGCGCCTACGCTTAGCTCCTTCGCCATTTTTAGCGCGGTTTTGTAATTTAGGTCTTTTGCAGAGCCTAAAAACTTGACTAACTTCCCTTGTTCGCCGTAGTAGAAGTCTTTTTTGAGTTTGACCTTTTTACTTTTGCGGGCAGTCGTTTTTAGGATTTTCACCCAAAGCCCGCATTCGTCGAGCTTTTGTCGGCTTTCTTTTTTCCCGATCGGTAGCGTGTATGTGGCAATAGTTTCGTCTGGGTGAGCTTTAAAGCCGACAAAATCCGTAAGTTTGTCAAGTTGTGAGGTAAATCGCATGCGCGTCCTTTTTTCTTTTAATTATAGGATTTAGGACGGGTAGCGCGAGTTTTCTAAAAAAATACTTCCTAACCGAGATAGGAAGTCATCAAGGAAGTTTTAGGAAAGCAATTCGATAAATTTCGGATTACTTTGCTTTGACGTCTATTTTGCAAAAGCCAGATATTGGGATTTTTTTGGGAGAATTTGTCTAAATGGTGCGACCTGCGAGATTTGAACTCGCACACCCTTCGGCACTACCACCTCAAAGTAGCGTGTCTACCGTTCCACCAAGGTCGCACATGGATTAAAAGAACAAAGAGCGGGACAAACCCGCCCGATATTAAAACATTGGGTTTGCGTAAAGAACGATTAGCGCGATAACTAGTGCGTAGATAACTTGCGCCTCAATCATCGCAAGAGCAACGAACATCGTCGTAGTTAGCTTGCTGCCTACGCCTGGATTTCTAGCTGTGCCTGAGATTGTCGCAGATGCGGTATTTCCCATACCGATAGCGCCACCAAGAGCCGCTAGGCCTAGACCAACCGCTGCTGCAAGAACAGAGTAAGATTTTAGCATTTCGCCACCGTCCGCAAATGCGAAGCTGGCAATTGCCATCATTAAGAAAACAACTTTTTTCATAAAGTCTCCTTGTAAATTTAAGCCATTTCGGATCAGACCCCTACTTTGAAACTTTGAGAGCGCATTTTATAAAAATTTAGCTTTGAGTTACTTAAAACCGAGAAAAATTTTCATAAATTTTCCGTTCGTCAAATTTGCCGCCGCTAGTGCTACAAATTTACAAAAAATTTCAGCGATGTTTCGTTTTTCCACGAATTTATTTAAAAATTAGAATTTTAAAAGCTTTTTTATGCTAGCCTCGCTTCTGAAATTTCAAATACTAAGGTTAAATTTGGCGCAGGATAAATTTTCTAAAATCGGCTTTATATTAGCCGTCGCGGGCTCTGCGGTGGGTCTTGGAAATGCGTGGAAATTCCCGTATCTAGTCGGTCAAAACGGCGGTTCGGCCTTCGTGCTTTTGTATCTTTTTATGACGTTTTTTATTGGGCTTGCGATATTTTTCGGCGAGATAGCTATCGGCAAACTTTCCGAGTCTGACCCCGTAAACGCCTTTAAAAAACTTGCAGCAAAGCGCAAAGAAGCGTGGAAATTTGCAGGTTTTACGATGATTGGCGCGATCATCATCGCCTCTTTTTACACGGTCATCATCGGATGGATACTAAAATACGCAGTGATGGTAATAACCGAGCTACCAAAGGACGTTGAGGCTTCGGAGAAAATTTTCGGAAATTTCTACACTAACGACGCCGCGTCTCAAATTTTTTACTTCACGATCGTGTTTTTTCTCTGCATTTTTATCGTATCAAAGGGCATAAAAAGCGGCATAGAGCGCGTAAACGTATGGATGATGCCATCGCTTCTTATCTTGCTTATAATCATGCTTAGCTACTCGTTTACGATGGACGGCTTCGTGCAGTCGGCTAAATTTTTACTGGTTCCGGATTTTTCAAAACTAGGCGTAAGCAGCATTCTTACCGCGCTTGGACTCGCGTTTTTTACGCTATCTCTGGGTGTCGGCGTCATTATCGTCTACTCTGCGTCATTGCCTGATAATACGAATCTGGTTAGCTCCTCGATCATCATCGTCGTCATAAACGTCGTGATGGGTATTTTGATGGGGCTTGTTATTTTTACCTTTGTATTTGAGTTTGGCGCGACGCCTAGTCAGGGCGTGGGGCTAGTGTTTATCTCGCTGCCGACGCTATTTGCGAAGCTCGGTACGCTCGGACACGTGCTGGCGTTTGCATTTTTCTCGGCTCTGCTTTTTGCGGGCATTACCTCGGCCATCTCGATGCTGGAGCCTTTCACGCACTATCTCATCCGCGAATTTGGCTTTTCTCGTAAAAAAGCCCTCGCACTAATCGGCGCTTTTATTTACTGCATGGGCATTTTGTGCATACTTTCAAGCATAGATGGCGTTAAAGAAAATTTGGTATTTTTTGGCAAGAGCTTCTTTGACTGCCTTGATTTTCTCAGCTCAAACATCATCATGCCAATTGGCGGCATCACGGTGTCGATTTTCGTCGGGTTTGTCATCAAAAAAGACGCGCTTTATATACTTTTTGGGCCGTATATGAGTAGGGCCGTTTTTGAAATTTGGTATTTTATGATTAGATTTGTCGCTCCTATTAGCATCGTCATCATTACGATAAATGCGCTAAGGGGCTAAGCGTGGCAAGCGATAAATTTACTAAAATCGGATTTATATTATCCATCGTGGGTGCTGCGATCGGGCTTGGCAACGCATGGAAATTCCCATACATGGTCGGCGCAAACGGCGGCTCGGCGTTCGTACTTTTGTATCTTGTTTTTGCTGTGGCGGTTGGGCTTAGTATATTTTTTGCGGAGATGGCGATGGGTAAAATTTCAAACGCCGATCCCGTTAACGCCTTTCGCTCGCTAGCTCCTAAAAACGGCAAAATTTGGGGATATGCGGGCGTCATAATGATAACTGGCGTTTTGGTGGCGTCGTTTTATACGGTTATCATCGGCTGGGTTATTAGGTATTCGGTCTTATCTCTTGGCGAGCTTCCGCAAAGTATCGCGGTTTCGGGCGAAAATTTCGGCAAATTTATAAGCTCTGATATCTCGGGTCAAATTTTATACTTTAGCATCGCGTTTGCAGCCTACTTTTTCATCCTTTCAAAGGGCATAAAAGGCGGCATCGAGCGCATAAATTTATGGCTTTTGCCGACGCTTTTCTTGCTACTTATTTTTATGCTTATTTACTCGATGCAGATGGGCGGATTTTCGCAGGCAGCGGAGTTTTTGCTAGTGCCTGATTTTTCTAAGATCACGAGTGAGGCGGTGTTTGTCGCTCTTGGGCTTGCCTTTTTTACGATGTGCGTTGGTATAGGTGCGATCGCGACGTATTCGGTAAGTTTAGACGATAAGACAAATCTTTTCACATCTTCGCTCTACGTCGTCGCGCTAAATATCATCGTTAGCGTCGTCATCGGCCTCATTGTTTTTACCTTTGTTTTTGAGTACGGCGAGCAGCCCAGCCAGGGCGTGGGGCTTGCGTTTATATCGCTGCCTACGCTGTTTGCTAAGCTAGGAGCTATGGGAAACGTCTTAAGCTTTACGTTTTTTACCGCGCTTATTTTTGCGGGGCTTACGTCGGCTATCTCGATGGTCGAGCCGCTCGTTTTTTATCTCATAAACGAGTTTAAGATCCCTCGTCTGGGTGCGATTGCGATCGTTGGCGTTTGCGTTTATTGCCTGGGCACGCTTTGCGCGCTTTCAAATATTACCGAATTTAAAGACGCGCTCACCTTTTTTGGCAAGGGATTTTTCGACGTTTTAGACTATCTTAGCTCAAATATCATGCTGCCGCTTGGCGGTATTGTGATAGCGGTATTTGTCGGCTACGCGATGAAAAGAGTCAGCCTAGAGGAGCTATTTTTGCCGTATATGGGCAGGGCGGTTTTTGAAATTTGGTATTTTTTACTGCGATTCGTCGCGCCGATTTGCATTTTAGCGATAATGATAAGACAAATTTTGGGGAGTTAAATGGAACGAAATTTAAAAAAAGTAGAGAGGTTTTTCGATAAAGTCGGCAATATCGTGGGCTATATCTGTATCTTTGTGATGTTTTTGATGATCGCGGACGTTTTTTTTAACGTCACGGCGAGATATTTTTTCAAATACGGCAACGTAGGCCTCCAAGAGCTCGAGTGGCACTTTTTTAGCGTCATCATCCTGCTTGGCATGAGCTACGCGCTAAAAGACGATACGCACGTGCGAGTGGATATATTTTACGAAAAGATGAGTGTAAAGAAAAGGGCGCTCATAAATATGGCTGGCGTTATCCTTTTTATCCTACCGCTTGCGCTTTTGGTCGCGTGGCTGAGCTGGGACTACGTCGTAGAGGCGTACGAGAGCGGCGAGGGTAGCGCGGATCCTGGCGGTTTGCCGTATCGCTGGGTTATCAAGGCCTTTATCCCGTTTAGCTTTTGGCTACTTATATTTTTTAGCGTCGGCTACTTTGTAAAGTGGCTAAATGTCTATCTGGACGCCAGATCAAATTTAAGCGAAGAGGGCAAATTTGACGCAAATTTAAACCAAACTGCGCAACAAGGAGAGGGAAAATGACCGGCATCGTTATGTTTTTAGCCGCGCTTTTTATGCTTGCTATCGGCTTTAGCGTCGCATTTACCTTTGGCGCAATAGCCGTTATTTTCGGACTCATCGGCGGTATGGTCGAGAGCTTTGGTGGCGGCAACGGCTTTATGGGCGGGCTTGAGATATTTAAAGAGACCTTTAACTTCATGCCTTACCGCATTTACTCGATAATGGAAAATAAAATCCTCATCGCTGTGCCGCTTTTCGTTTTTATGGGCATTATTTTACAAAAGACCAAGCTAGCCGAGAGGCTGCTCGAGTCTATGGCGTTTTTATTCGGCGAGATTCGCGGCGGCGTGGCGATTAGTACCGTTTTGGTGGGCGCGCTGCTAGCCGCATCTACGGGCGTTGTGGGCGCTAGCGTCGTAGCCATGGGCGTTATGAGCTTGCCCGTGATGCTAAAATACAACTACAATAAAGCCTTAGGTTGCGGCACTATCTGTGCTTCGGGTACGCTTGGGCAGATCATCCCGCCTTCCATCGTTCTAATTATCCTGGGCGACGTATTTACGGTGCCTGTGGGCGATCTTTTCCGCGAAGCGATATATCCTGGACTAGCGCTTGTTGGCGCTTATATAGCCTATATCCTTATCATCTCTTACGTGAAAAAGGACTACGCGCCGCCGGTCGTCGTCGAAAGCGACATGCCTAAATCAAAGCAAATTTTAAACGCTATCCTCGCAATTTTACCGCCTTTGGTGCTTGTTGTGCTAGTGCTTGGTTCGATATTTGAAGGCATCGCTACACCAACGGAGAGCTCGGCGTTTGGCTGTGTGGGTGCGATCTTGCTTTCGGTTTTTTACAGGACTTTTTCGTTTAAAATGCTAAAAGAAGCGCTCGAAGAGAGCGTCAAAACCACGGCAGTCGTCTTTACTATCCTTATCGGAGCGACCGCGTTTTCGATGGTGTTTAGCTACACCGGCGGCGACGAGATCGTAGAGGAAGTGATGTCAAATTTGCCTGGCGAAAAATGGGGCTTTATCATCTTAGCTATGATTACGATTTTTGCGCTCGGATTTTTTATAGATTTCGTCGAGATTTCTTACATCGTGCTACCGATCTTAGCGCCGATAGCCGTAAATTTAGGCATAAATCCGCTATATTTCGCTATCGTTATCGCGATGAATTTACAGACTTCGTTCCTCACGCCGCCGTTTGGCTTTAGCCTCTTTTATCTAAAAGGCGTAGCGCCCGCCGAGGTCAAGACCTCCGACATCTACCGCGGCGTGGTGCCTTTTATCGGGATACAAATTTTAGTTTTGATCATTTTTACGATCATCTTGTTAGGCTAAAATTTATCTTTGTAAGGCTATAATCTCTTAAAATCATCCAAAGGAGAGAAAATGAGAGAAATAGCCTTAGTTTCGGCGTTTGCGCTGATAGCGAGCGCCGAAAGCAACCTGATAGAAATTTACAAAAACGCCTCATTTATCCATCAAAATTTCACCGACCAAAAAAGCGAATTTAGCTTAAATTTGCCCGATTTCATCGAGCTTGAGGACATCGATGTGGCTGCGTCGTGCGAGCTAGTGAGTCTAAATTTAAACGAAGCAAAGCCCGCAGAAAACGAGGCCTATGCTAAATTTAAGCAAAACGAAAAAGAGCTTGAGGAGCTAAACGATAAACTAAACGCGCTAAACTCCAAAAACGCTTTTTTAAATAATTTTCCCGCTTTTAAAGAGCAAAGCGTCGCAAATTTGGACGCTGACGGTGATAAATTTTACGAAGCGGTACTAAAAAATCTAGCTCAAATTTCGCAAACCAAAAAGCAAATCGATGAGCTAAAAAAGAAAATGGGCGCGACCGAGGTTAAAAATTTTCAAAAGCTTGATTTGAAATTCGAATGCGACCCAAAACAGGTCAAGATATCCTATCCCGTGGGCGTTGGCGTAAGTTTGAAAAACAAAATCCAGGCCGATGTCGCCAAAGGCAAGGTTGAAATCTCGCAAAATTTGACTGTGACAAATCCTCTGGGTATCGATCTAAACTCCCTTACGATCGCGCTTTATCCGTTTTACTACTCGTCAAATTTGACGCCCGCTCCGTTTTATCCGCGTTATGAGGGCAAGCCAAAACCGCGAAATATGATGCCGCTAGCAGCCGCGCCGATGATGGAGGCGAGTGCTGATATGGTCGTGGCAAAAGCGTCCGCAAAGAAAAATAGCGTAAAAGACGTACGGGCTAGTAACGACGAAAACGCGCTCGCAAACGCATGGCGCATCGAGGGCGTTAGCTTAAAAGCGGACGAAACGGCTGATTTTGCTTATGACAAACAGAGCCTGGACGCTAAATTTGACCTCGTGATCGACGGCTACGGCAGCGCGAGCGCTTTTGTCAGGGCCGCGTTTAAGCCGGAGCGTAGCATAGAGGGCGCACAAAGCGAGTTTAAGATTGACGGTATAAATATTGGCAAAAGATACGTAGGCTACGCCGCCGGCGAGGAGGCGAAGGAGTTTTTCGGCAAAAACGAGCTTGTTAGCGTGAAAAAAGAAGCCAACGGCGAATATACGAAAGAGTCGTTTTTCGGCTCTAAAAACAAGATCTCGCGCGGATATAAATATAGTGTCAAAAACGGCTCGAAACTCGCGTGGGACGTGGTTTTAGAGGAGCAAACACCGGTTAGCACGCATGAGAGCGTGAGCGTGAGCGTGAAAAACGACCCGAAAGAAAACGAGATAGGCAAAGACGGCAAAGTAACATGGAAATTTGCGCTTAAGCCAAATGAGAGCAAGGAAGTAAATTTCTCATATGAGCTAACCAAGCCGAGCGAATAAGATTGTAAATTTCTTGCTACGGCTTGTCTCGCGAGTGCTTTTCCGAGATTTCGCAAAATTTTCGCTCCGCAGGCTATATGCCTAGCGCACGCTCAATTTTGCTTCTTCTGCTTGCAGCTGCGAGCTTGCGAAGCAGAAAACTCGAAAAATCATCTCACGATACTTCGCCTTATCGTTTTACGCTCAAATTTGAAGATAAATTTGCAAATTTGAGCCACCGAGACCCGCACCTTGAAAACGTCAAATTTGAATCATATTTGCGACGCTTTGCGTCAGCAAAGCAGAGCGTAATTCAAGCCCCCACACCCTTTACAATAAAGTAAAAAACAACCTCAAACGGTTGTTTTTTACGCAAGGAAACCAAACTCGCAACGCTAAATTTTAACCAATTCAAATTTACTATCGTCGAGATGCTGGTCTCGGTGTATCAAATTTTACAAATTTAACTCCAAATTTACCCGTCAAATTTAACCCGCAAAATCTAAAAACCATACTCAGCGTAAAATTCGTTCAGGTAGTCCGAGTAGTAGGTGTTGCCGTTTCTAGCGTCAAATTTGCCCGCTATCTCCACGGCTATCTTGTAGTCGCTCTCGTCGCCAAACGCGCTAACTGCGATGAAAAATCGCAGGTCGTTTAGATCGTCGTTGCCATCAAGTATCGCCGCGGAGTGCTTGCGAGCCAAATTTAGCGCCGTCTCGCGCTCGTCCAGCCTAACGGCGATCTCGATGAGCGGGGCGATCATGTTTATGACGCGAGGATTTGACTCGATCGTCGCCGCGGCCTTTGGTAGCAGGGCTTTTGCCTCTTCTATCTTGCCCGTTTTTATCATGCTAAAAAGTATTGGCGCGTAGGTCGTGTGAGGCACTTCGGCACAGGTTAGCTCGCCGGAAAGTATCGGCACGGCAAGCTCAAGCGCCGCTGCGTGCTCGCCGGCAAAATTTAAATAGGCGATCTCACCCGATGCCTCGCATGCTTCGCAGTCGGCCATATCGTCTTTGGCGAGCTTTTTCCATAGCTCGTAGTTGGTCTTCGCCTCTCTAGCATCGCCCATGTCGATGTTTTGATTCATCAAGGCCTTGTAGTATGAGGCCAGCGAGAGCTCCATGCGCTCGTAGTAAAACAGCATCGCTTCGTTTGCCTCGTCTATGAGCTCCTTTTCTATCATGGAGCTTTGAGCGACGCCCGAGACGATCCATTTAAATTTCCACAGGCAGTCTGCAAAGTCGTCGAAATTTGGGTATTCGCTCTCGTTTTCTTTTAAATTTTGCACGATATAGTCCGTGAGCCACATTAGCGCCCTCGTTCTTAAAAACGCGCCGAATTTTTCAAATTCGTCGTTTAAAACAAAGTCGCAAATTTGCGCGGCAAACGCCAAATCCTGCGCCTCTACGGCGTCCCTTATCTCGTCAAACAAAAACTCTTCTTTATCTGTCAATCTATCAAATTCTTTTAGCTTTTTGTAAAGCTCTTCTAGCGTGCGCTCTTGCATTTGCTCCCCTTGCTAAACATTTTTGTGATAATGCTTTGATTTTATTATATCCACTTAATCTAAAACTAGGTAAAATTAGCACGATTTTGAAATTTGAAAGGGCGGCAAAATGGCGAAAAAATTTATAGACGTTATGGACACTACCTTTAGAGACGGCTTTCAGTCGGTTTTCGGCGCGCGTGTGGCGATGGCGGACTTTTTACCCGCGGTTAGCGCGGCTAAAGAGGCTGGTATAACGCACTTTGAGTTTGGCGGCGGGGCGCGGTTTCAGAGCCTTTATTTTTATCTAAACGAAGACGCGTTTGCGATGATGGATAAATTTCGCGAAACGGTCGGGCCCGAGGCAAACTTGCAAACTCTAAGCCGCGGCGTAAATACCGTGACGCTAGATACGGGCAGCCGCGAGCTAGTCGATCTACACGCAAAGCTCTTTAAAAAGCACGGCACGACCACGATACGAAACTTCGACGCGCTAAACGACGTGGAAAATTTAAAATATTCTGGCGAACGCATCGCTCATCACGGACTAAATCACGAAGTGGTCGTTACGATGATGGATCTGCCTGCGGGCTGTTCGGGTGCACACGACGTGGCGTTTTACGAGCGGATTTTGCGCGAAATTTTAGACGCGGGCATACCGTATCACAGCGTTTGTTTCAAGGACGCCAGCGGTACGAGCAGCCCGCAAAAAGTGTATGAAACTATCAAAATGGCTCGCAAACTCCTCCCGCAAAATACTCACATCAGACTCCACACTCACGAAACCGCAGGCGTTAGTGTCGCTTGTTATATGGCCGCTCTAGAGGCTGGCGCAGACGGCATAGATCTAGCCGCAAGCCCGGTTAGCGGCGGCACCAGCCAGCCAGATATCCTAACTATGCTGCATGCCGTTAAGGGCAAAAACTACGATTTGGGCGGACTTGACGTGGAGAAAATTCTAAAATACGAAAGCGTGCTAAATGAGTGCTTGAAAGACTATTTCTTGCCGCCGGAAGCCGTGCAGGTTAGCCCGCTCATACCGTTTAGTCCGATGCCAGGCGGCGCGCTAACGGCAAATACCCAAATGATGCGCGATAATAATATCCTGGATAAATTTCCAGAAGTTATCCTTGCTATGCGCGAAGTCGTACAAAAAGGCGGCTACGGCACGAGCGTGACGCCTGTGAGTCAGTTTTATTTCCAACAGGCATTTAACAACGTGATGTTTGGCCCATGGAAAAAGATCGCCGAAGGCTATGGCAAAATGGTACTAGGCTACTTCGGTAAAACGCCCGTAGAGCCCGATAAGAGCGTGGTTAAGCTAGCTAGCGAGCAGCTAAATTTAAAGCCAACCAAAGAACACGCCATGGATATCGCCGACAAAGACGAGAGCAAGTCGCTTAAATTTACGCGCGAGCTACTCAAAAAAGAGGGCATCGAGCCTAGCGAGGAAAATATCTTTATCGCTGCAGCGTGCAAGGAAAAAGGCATCGCGTTTTTAAAAGGCGAAGGCAAGGTAAATATCCGAAAAAAATCCTCAAATGCGGCCGAAACGAGCGCACCGACCCCTCGCGCGAAAACTCCGATAAACGAAAAATACAGCGTCACCGTAAACGGCAAAAAATTTGACGTCGAGGTCGCAGACGCTGACGGCAAAGCCGAGATAAAAAGTGTAAAACCAGCAAGCGTAGCGCACATGCCGCCTCCGGAGCTCTCTCCGGCTAAAACGACCGGCGGTAGCGGCGAGCCGGTAAAAAGCACGCTTCCTGGAAACGTGTTTAAAATCCTAGTCGCAGTGGGCGATAGCGTGAAAAAGGGACAAAGGATGTTCGTGCTGGAAGCTATGAAGATGGAAATAGACGTAAACGCTCCAAAAGACGGGCTGGTAACGTCTATAGAGGTACAGCAAGGGCAAACCGTAGCAAACGGTCAAATTTTAGCGAAAATTTAATCCAAAAAAGGAAGAAAAATGGTAAACGAAATAGAAAAATTAGGTCTTAAGGACATCAAAAAAATCAACCACAACCTAAGCTACGACGAGCTTTTTGAGCTTGAAAAGGCGATGGGCGAGGGACGCGTGTCAAGTAACGGCACTTTTATGGTCGATACGGGCATCTTTACGGGTCGCAGCCCAAAGGATAAGTACTTCGTAAAGCAAGATCCAAGCCAAAAATACATCTCCTGGGGCAAGGTAAATCAGCCTATTTCAAAAGAGCTTTTCGATAAGCTTTTGGCCAAAGCCAAAGCCCAGCTAAGCGGCAAGGAAATCTTTATCCAAGACGCGTTTTGCGGCGCGAGCGAAAAGAGCAAAAAATCAGTTCGTTTCGTGACCGAAGTCGCGTGGCAGGCGCATTTTGTTAAAAATATGTTCATTCGCCCAAGCGAGGCGGAGCTAGCTAAATTTAGCCCTGATTTCGTTGTCTATAACGCGTGCAAATGCAAAAACGAAGAGTGCAAAGAGCAGGGGCTAAACTCCGACGTTTTCGTTATCTTTAACGTCGAGGAAAACGTCGCGGTTATAGGCGGCACATGGTACGGTGGCGAGATGAAAAAAGGAATTTTTTCTATGATGAACTACTGGCTGCCGCTTGAGGGCAAGCTAAGTATGCACTGCTCGGCAAACGTGGGCAAAGATGGTGACACGGCGCTATTTTTCGGTCTAAGCGGCACGGGCAAAACGACGCTCTCGACCGATCCAAACCGCAAGCTAATAGGCGATGATGAGCACGGCTGGGACGATGAGGGGATATTTAACTTCGAGGGCGGCTGCTACGCGAAATGCATAAATTTAGACCCTAGCAGCGAGCCTGAAATTTACGCTGCGATCAAACGCGACGCATTGCTTGAAAACGTGGTCGCGGATGAGGCTGGCGTCGTGGACTACAAAGACGGTAGCAAGACCGAAAACACGCGCGTTAGCTACCCGATCTATCATATCGATAACTACGAGCCAAGCTCTGCGGGCGGCCATCCGAAAAATATCATCTTCCTAACAGCCGACGCATTTGGCGTTTTGCCTCCGGTCGCAAAGCTAACCAAAGAGCAGGCGATGTATTATTTCCTAAGCGGTTATACGGCCAAAGTCGCAGGCACTGAGCGCGGTATCACAGAGCCTGTGGCGACATTTAGCGCGTGCTTTGGTGAGCCGTTTATGCCGCTGCACCCGACCGTTTACGCTAAGCTGCTAGGCGAAAAGATTGATAAACACAATGTCAGCGTCTATCTCGTAAACACCGGCTGGAGCGGCGGCGCATACGGCGTGGGCAAGCGAATGAGCATCAAAGCCACGCGCGCGTGCATAAACGCGATCCTTGACGGCAGTATCAAAAAGTGCGAATTTGAAAATTTTGAAAAATTTAATCTCGCAATCCCAAAAGAGCTAGCAGGCGTCGAGACGAAGCTGCTAAATCCTATCAACACATGGGAAAACAAAGACGAATACGTCGCGACTCGCGATAAACTAGCGAGCATGTTTGAGGCGAATTTTAAACGCTACGAGGACGTAAAAGAGGGCGTAGAATACGCAAAAGCCGGCCCTAAGGCTTAAATTTAAAGGGCGCGGGATTTGAAATTTTACTCTGTAAAACGCGGGCTTAAATTTAGCCTTTTAGCCTGCGCCTTTTTTCTCTCGGGCTGCGATATCTTGGGCGGACAGAGTCAAAGCTCCGCACTAAAGTCCGCCAAGCAGCCCGAGTTTTCTTTTGTTCCTGACTCTGACGCAGTCGCGTATCTAAACGAGTATCGTCGCGGCTCGGGACTCTCTGCTCTAAAACCAAATCAAATTTTAAGCCAGGCCGCTAAAAATCACGCCGAGTACAGTGCCCAAAATGAATACATGGGGCACGACGAGACAGCCGGACGGGCGAAATTTAGCGGCGCGACTCCAGCCGATAGGGCTCTGGCCGTAGGCTACAAATCAACCCTGGTGCTTGAAAATATCGCCTATAAAAGCGACCTTAAGGAGGCGGTGGACGGGCTCTTTTCTGCGATTTATCACCGATTTGCATTTTTAAATTTGAGCGTCGATGAGGTCGGCTACGCGCTCGCGTCTAAGGACAAATTTAACGCCTTCGTCTTTGAAATGGGCAACTCGAGGCTCAGCGCCTTTTGCGCTAGGGGTGCGAGCGATACGGGCGCGGGACGGTTTTATGCCAACGTCTGCGCCGATAAAAATCTAAAAATCAAAGACGCCAAATTTGACAACTTCACAGGCTCTATGAAGCCATACGTCAAATTTCCGGACGCCACCGCCGTGACGCCTTATTTTAGTGGCGAGATTCCAGATCCATTCCCCGAGTGCAAGATCACGGCAAATCCCGTCAGTATCGAGTTTAACGCAAATTCGGGCGAGGTAAAATTTAAAGATTTCGAGATATTTAAAGACGGGAAAAAGATCCAAAATTTGCACATCATCACGAGCGCCAACGACATAAACTCCAAATTTTCGTCCAAGCAGTTTGCGGCCTTTTCGCGCGAGGTTTTTGACTTTGGCGCGCAGTACGAGGCGGTTTTTAGCTACGAGCAAGCGAGCGCGCGAAATCAAAGTGCGCAAAACGCGGGCTCGCAGGTAAAGCAGATAAAGTGGAGCTTTAAGACCAAAACGCCGCAAAATCCGTATTTCGACGCGCGCGACGGCGACGTGTTGGGCGTGGATGCGGACAAGACCTATGAGATATTTTTCCGTCCCAAAGACTGCAACGACCTCATGACGCGCTACTCCTACAAGGCTTCGGGCTTTATGACGCCTACGGTCGCGCAAAGCGGCACGAACACGCTAAGCGTGAAGCTAAAAGGCATGGCGGGCGATACGCTAAGCATCGTCGCGGGCGGCATGAGTGTCAAGGTGCGGCTCAAAACCAGCTCGCCTGAAGCCGTGCGAGAGAGGAGGGCGTTTTACGTCAAGGCTGGGCTGATGATCGCCGGCGTGATCGTAGTTTTTGCGCTAATCGGCAGAAAGATGAGGCGGTAAATTTACGCCGCTTTGTTTTTTGGATCGTGCTTTCAAATTTGAGCTTTTTGAGGCGAATTTGCTTTGTAAATTTAGCGGCACAAGAGGCAAAAGAAATTTACCTGCAAATTTGACGACTGTCCTCCCGCAGACATCGTTTTGATTAAAATTGATAATGCTTGAGGCGCGATAATTTAGCTTTTTGCTAATTTTTGTCGTCTGATGCTCGTCTAAAGCTTATAACTACGCACGGTTGTGCCGGCAAGAAGCGTTATGCGTCATTAAATTTGACGACTCGTTTTCCTGTAAGGTCGTAAAGCGTATATTTTAAATTTCATCCCCGTTTATCTCATCCGCAAGCTTTAAAATTTTATCCTGCACCGCCTCAGGAGCATAGATATCCATCCACTCTATCCCGTTTGACGCGCTAAAAAGCACGGCGATCCGCCCCTCGCTCATCGCGCGCTTGGCAAGCTTGGTCGCCGCTGGGCTGTTGCCCATATTGGGCGTTTCGTCTATGCTTATCTCGGCGCAACGGTGTAAAATAGGCGCCATATCAAACTCGCCCTCAAGCAAAACAACGACCGAGCCGCGCCTAAAACTGCAAGCGTTCCAAAAAATCTCGGCGCCGTTTACGCATTCGCGCGCGAGATCGAGGCGAAATTTGCCCCGCTCGTGCACGATAGAACTAAAGTCGCTCAAATTTAACGGGTGCTCTACGCTACCAAAAGCCCCCACGATACTATCTTTGCGCCCGTTATAGACGTAGGCAGCGAGCGCGTTTTGCAGTAGCGGCGCGATGATCTGATCATGCGCGCTCGTGTGATCGTCCTCTCTGGCGCGCCCTGCGATCTTTACTAAAAATGGCTTGAAATAATCCATAAATACTCCTTAAGCTTAAATTTCATCCAAAACGCGCTAAACGCCTTGCCGTACTTTCGAGCAAAAAGGCTTACCTGCTTTACTCGTCAGCCAAACCGCATCAAAAAGATCGCTTGGTAGCCTCTCGCTCTCTAGCCGAAAACCCTTTTTAAATGCGCTTCGTAATCCCTCGTAAAACGCTCTATGTCGGGATTTTTAATGACGTCGTTGCACATAAATGTAGGCAGCCTTTTTGTGCCTAAAAACTCGTTGGCTTTATGAAAATGCAAATAAACGCCGTCCACGCCCACGCCCTCGAAAAAATCACCTGGCTTGTTAAACGCCTGAAGCGGCGCATTCCACGTGACGCTTAGCATGTGCGATTTGCCCTTTATCATGCCGCCGGTGCCGTATCCGTCGTTTGGATTTGTTCTATGGCGACCGTCGTTTGCCACTATCTTGCCCATGCCGCCCATAAACACCTCGTCGATATATTTTTTAACGACCCAAGGCTCGCCCATCCACCACGCGGGCATCTGCCAGATCACGGCGTCCATCCATAGAAATTTTTCTACCTCACCATCTATATCGTAGCCCTCAAATATCGTAGTTTCGCGCGTTTCGTGTCCTAGGGCTTCCAGCGTCCTTTTTGCTAGCTCGTGCAAGGTTTTGCTTAGCTTGCCGCCATTGCCGTTAAACGGCGCTCCGCCGTTAATCAGTAATATTTTCATTTTGATCCTTTTGATTAAATTTATCCGTTAGCAGCTTGCCGCGCCTAAATTTAAATTCTGCCTTGCGCCTTATATGCGAACGCAAGCGTAAATTTTACTTTCGCGCCGCAGTTTAGCGTCCTAAAATTTTAAATTTATCGCCGTGCACCGCGATCGCTTCGGCGTTATTTATCGGCGTCAAATTTAGCTTGCCGCCGTAAATTTTTAAAATTTCGTCCGCGCTTTGCACGAAAGGCTCTTCACCGTAGTGCGGCACGGGGTAAAATTTCACCAGATCAAGCCCCGTTTGAGCCGCGGCTCCGTAGTTGCCCGAATCGTCCATTACGCTTGCGTACTCCACGCTGGGCGCCACTATCATCGCGCCCGCCGACTCGCCCACGTAGATGAGCTCGCCGCTTCGGACGCGATCTGCGATGAGGGTTGCTAGACCTTTCTTTTTAAGCTCGCGCAAAAGATAAAAGGTGTTGCCGCCGCTTACGTAAAGCACCTGCGCTGCGCCGATCTTTGCCTCCGCTTCGGCCTCGCTCGCTTTGGAAACGTCTAAAATTTGAACCTCAAAACCCATTTTGGCAAACGCATCTTTCGCCTCGTCCACGTAGTCTCGGTACTCCTCTACGTTTGCTGCGGTCGGGATAAAAAGCACTTCTTTGGCGCGGATATTTTGCCTCGCATAGTCCTCAAAAAGCGTCGCCGCGCCCGCAAAATAGGAGCATAAAAACATCTCTATCATCGTTTTTCCTCTCAAAAGGCCGAAATTTTGCGCTATTTTAGCTTAAATTTTATAAAATCACCGAAAATTTAAACGAAGGAGCGAGCGTGAAAAAAATGTGGGAGGGACGCTTTAGCGAGGCGAGTTCGGCGCTTTTGGAGGAGTTTAACGCCTCGATCGGCTTTGATAGGGCGCTTTGGCAGGAGGATATCGCGGGCAGCAAGGCGCACGCTCGGATGCTTGGCGTCTGCGGGATTTTAAAGGCTGACGAAAGCGAAAAGATCGTCGCTGGGCTTGATGCCGTATTTGAGGAGATAAAAAGCGGTAAATTTGAGTTTAAAACCGCCGACGAGGACATCCACATGGCGGTCGAAAAGCGCCTAAGCGAGCTCATCGGAAGCGATCTTGGCGGTAGGCTGCACACTGCGCGCAGCAGAAACGATCAGGTCGCGCTTGATTTTCGTCTCTACGTGCTTAAAAGCGGCGCTGCAATCGCCGAAAAAATCCGCGAGCTAGTAGAGGCTCTGCGAGATATAGCAAGCGAGCACGCGGACACGCTGATGCCCGGCTACACGCACCTTCAGCACGCCCAGCCCGTGAGCCTTGCCTATCATTTGCTCGCTTACGCGTTTATGTTTCGCCGCGACTACGAGCGCTTTACCAGCTCGCGCGAGCGAAATAATCTCTGCCCGCTGGGCTCTGCCGCGCTTGCGGGCACGCCGCACCCGATAAATCGCGAGCTGGTCGCGAGGGAGCTTGGATTTGCGGGAGTGACGCCAAACGCTATGGATAGCGTCAGCGACCGCGATTTCGCGCTGGAGATTTTGTTTAACGTAAGCGTGATAATGACGCATGCGTCGCGCCTGTGCGAGGAGCTCATCTTGTGGAGCTCGCAGGAGTTCGGCTTTGTCACGATCAGCGACGCGTACAGCACGGGCAGCTCGATCATGCCGCAGAAGAAAAACCCCGACGTCGCCGAGCTAATCCGCGGCAAAACGGGGCGCGTAAACGGCAATCTCGTCGCGCTGCTAACGGTAATGAAGGGCTTGCCGCTAGCTTATAACAAGGACATGCAAGAGGACAAGGAGGGTGTTTTTGATAGCGTCGCCACCGCACTTGCTAGCCTTGAAATTTTAAAACAGATGCTAAAAACGGCTAAATTTAACGAGCAAAATATGCTAGCAATGACGAAGCGCGGGCACCTCACGGCGACCGATCTGGCTGATTATCTCGTGCGGGAGAAAAACGTGCCGTTTAGACAAGCTCACTTCATCACGGGCAAGGCCGTGGCGTATGCGGAAAATTTGGGGCTAGATTTGAGCGAGCTAAATGCGCAGCAGCTTGCTAGCGTGGATGAAAGCTTGGACGCAGGCGCGGTTAAATTTCTTGATCTAAACGCCTCCAAAGAGGCGCGCAAGTCGCAAGGAGGCACGGCAAATGAGAGCGTGGCGGTGCAGATTGAAATTTTAAACGGGTGGCTGAAAGATAAATAAATTTTAAAATTTATCGCTTAAAGATGAAATTTTTAATATAATTATAGAAAAATTAAGGAGGGAAAGATGTTTGGAGGCGGATATAAAAAAGAGCTAGAAAGCAAAAATGCTGCTTTAGAGCAAGAAAACGAAAGCCTAAAAGCGCAGGTTGAAAGACTGCAAAGCGAGCTAGAGGCTGTAAAATCAAGCGCGGCTAACAAGCAGGACGCGCCTAAGCTGCAGGCCGACGCGGTCAAACTGCTACTGGATAGTTATGCCGACGGTATAAATTTCTTGCAGGGTACGATGGAAGAAAATTTAGAAATACTCAAAAATATAAACGAGCTAAATAATCTAACCTTTGCCAAGACGGGCGAACTGCGCGAGCAGACGAGCTTTATCGTTAGCTCTATGCAAAACGTCCAGCAAATGAGCGGCGACCTGCAAAACGACGCCTCGTCGCTAAATAACAGCGTGATGTCGATCGTGGAGATTATAAATCTCATCAAAGATATCTCCGATCAGACGAATTTGCTAGCTCTAAACGCGGCTATCGAAGCGGCTCGCGCGGGCGAACACGGACGCGGATTTGCCGTGGTGGCCGATGAGGTGCGAAAGCTCGCCGAACGCACGCAAAAAGCTACTCTCGAAGTCGAAGTGAATATAAACGGACTTAAACAAAGCTCAAATACCATGATAGGAATGAGTGAGAATTTTACTAAAATATCTGGCGATGTAATGCGTGTCTTGGGTGATTTTCAGAGTACTATCGCAAGCGTAAACGCAAATACGCAAAATATTCTAAGTCAAGCTTTAAATTTAACTAATGAGGTTAATGTCAGCAACGGCAAAATCGATCATATTAATATGAAACTAAACGGATATAGGGCTGTATTGCAAGGCGAATTCGAGAGCGTACCGGATGCCGGTCACTGCCGTTTTGCTAAGTGGTTTAATGAGAAAGTAAAAAATATCATCTTAAACGACCCAAAAACTATACAAGATATCTCGCGTCACCATGAAAACGTGCATAACGGACTCGATAAGGCGATTAAAATTTTCTCAGACAACGGCAAGGATAATGTTTCGGGAATCGAGATCTTAAAAGATGTAGAAAACTCTAGCAAAGTCGGCTTTGAAGAACTTTTAGATGCGGTTAGAATGGCTAGAAAGTAAAATTTAACCATTATTTTAGCGTAGCCGAGCGAGGCGTAGTTTGTTGTTCTTACGTCTTGCTTGGCTAGATTAAAATGTTCTATCCATAATAAAAGTTAAATTTGCAAATTTTTAACTTTTCGATAACCTGATCTACCGCTCCTAATTGGTTTATTCTCGAAATTTTTGCGCAAAGACCTTGTTTATACTTTTTATTTTAATCTAAAATTTCGATTTTCTTCCGCGATTTTTTGAAGCTCGTCCAAGTTATTTTCGGCTTGTTTTAATAGCTCGTCGAATTTAAATCCTAGCATAACGATACGGTATAGTTCGGGCTTGTTTTTCTTCTGGTTATAAAGTGTTTTCGTATCTATATTTAAAATCCCCGCCATATCTCTTTTTGATAGATTATTTCCCATTTTTAGCCTTTTTGTCGGGAATTTTCAATAAAATATGCTGACTTATCAACTAAGGAATAATTACTTTATATTTAGATTTTATAAGGATTTATTCCTGATATTTATTTTTTATTAAGGCTCTTTCTATTAAGATTGCTTCTCGTAAATTTTTAAAAACAAGGAGAGAAAATGGCTTACAGATATGATGAGGATTTGGAGTTTTTACGCGATGTAAAAAGTTCTGATTTAAACGATCTAGTCGATGTTTTGACAAAGGATAAAGACGGCGAAAAAAGGATAACCGAGTATCTGACGACAAACGATTTATATAAGCAGTATTATCCAGACCACAAAAAATACATCCATATCATACTTAATGAGATTCAGACTTTTGGCGGAAATAGTTTTGCAAATGCGTTTCGTGGTGGTGGCGTGATGTATCGTGAGATTTTATGTGATGTTTGCAATAAATTAAAAGTAAATTATAATAAAAAATCATCGACAGAGACGATAGAAACTAATCTATTTATGAAAATTTTAGAAGATGCTTGGAAAGAAATGAGCGATGAAGACAAAAAGGCTTTAATGGCAGAATTAAAAATTCCAACTATGGATTTAACAAAGCAAGGAGGAATATTGGCATTTAGACAAATTTTAAGAATGGGTGGATTCAAGACATATCAGCTGGCACAAATTGTTGTTCAAGCTGTTTGGAAATTTTTATTTGGGCATGGTCTCAGGGGTCCCGTTGTAGCTGGTTGGCTAAAATTTTTAATGGGACCAGTTGGATTTGTGGTAGCTGGGATTTGGACCACGATAGATTTGGCTGGACCAGCTTATAGAGTAACTGTGCCTGTTGTTTTACAGGTTGCTTTTCTAAGACAACGCTCAAAACTCTCAGAAGAAGAAAAGAAAGAATTTGAGGAGTAAAAATGAGCAAATTTGTGATTAAAAGTTTTTTTGACTGGTTAATATCTAAACTAAACAAACATATAAAGCTTTAAATTTAAGCTTGCCTCGTTCAGCCATCAAATTTACCCTTTGGCGGCTGGTATCTGCAAAATAAAATCAACCAAATTTAAAGCCTAAATTTGGTTGCGTCAGTCTTGTTAAATTTAACCAAGCTTGTGCAGTTTGGATTTAAGAGTAAAATTTACTACACTTGGTGCGGTTAAATTTAAAACCAAATTTAACTAACCAAAATAGCTAAATTTACCTTAGTTCAAAACCGCTTAAAATTCAAGGCTAAATTTAACAAGCCCGTTTAGTCAAATTTAATCAGCAAAAAAATAACTAACATTTAAATTTAACCACACCCACCGCTAAATTTAAAGCCAAATTTGCGTAACAAAACAAGTCAAATTTAACCACAACCTTGCTTTAAATTTAATCAAGTAAATTTAGCTCAAATTTATAAAACGAGCCCGCAAAGGCTCGTAAATTTAAACTAAATTTAAAACGTACTTTGCGGATCGGTCGCAGTATCCACCCAGCCAAGCTTTGCGCCCGCTAGCAGGTGAAAGTGCAGGTGCATGACCTCTTGGCCGCCGTTTTCGCCGCAGTTTGTCACTAGGCGGTATCCGCTCTTATCTACTCCCATCAGCACCGCTACTTCTTGGATAAATTTCGTCATCTCGCCCATCAGCGCGCCGTCCATCTCCTGGAAATTTTCAAAGTGTTTTTTCGGGATGATCAAAATATGAATCGGAGCCTTTGGATTTATGTCGTTAAAGGCTAGAAATTTGTCGTTTTCTAGCACTTTATTGCAAGGTATCTCGCCCGCCACGATTTTTTCAAATATCGTCATGATTTTTCTCCTGGTTAAAATTTGGCTTAATTATAACAAGTAAAAGTTAAAATTTCCCGCCTTTTAGGCAGATTTTATCAAATTTTGACTACAATCTATCCTAAAATTCAGTAAAGGTAAAAACTTGCAAGAGTATAGAGAAAGTATCGCAAAATGCGGGAATTTGGCGGATTTAGACAAGATTCGCGTCACGCTACTGGGCAAAAAAGGCGCGATCACGTCGGAGTTTGCTAAGCTTAAGGATATGGACGAAGCGGCCAAGAAGGAATTTGCGGCAAATTTAAACAAGCTAAGAGACGAATTTGAAGCTCTTTTAGCGGCTAAAAAAACGGAGCTTGAAAGCGGCGAGATAAAAGCCAAAATGAAGGCCGAGGCCATCGATATAACGCTATTTAACGAGCCAAGCGGCGCTGGAGCACTGCATCCCGTGATGGCTACTATGGATAAGATCATCGAGTACTTTATGATGCAAAATTTCTCGCTCGAGACGGGACCGCTCATAGAAGATGATTTTCATAACTTCGAGGCGCTAAATTTGCCTAAATACCACCCTGCGCGCGATATGCAAGACACGTTTTATTTTAAGGATTTCAGACTCCTTCGCACGCACACTAGCCCCGTGCAGGTGCGCACGATGATGAGTAAAAAGCCGCCGATCCGCATGATAGCGCCGGGAACCGTGTTTCGCCGCGATATGGATCTAACGCACACGCCGATGTTTCATCAGGTAGAAGGTCTTGTGGTGGAAGATGAGGGCGCTGTGAGTTTTGCAAATTTAAAATCAATGCTTGAAAATTTCTTAAAATATATGTTCGGCGACGTTAAAGTGCGCTTTCGCCCTAGCTTTTTCCCGTTTACGGAGCCTAGCGCGGAGGTCGATATCAGCTGTATTTTCTGTCACGGCGACGGATGCCGAGTGTGCAAGCAAACCGGCTGGCTCGAGGTGCTAGGATGCGGCGTAGTCGATCCAAACGTCTTTAAGGCGGTCGGCTATAAAAACGTGAGCGGATACGCATTTGGGCTTGGAGTCGAGAGATTTGCGATGCTGCTTCATCAAATTCCTGATTTGCGCTCGCTTTTCGAGGGAGATTTAAGATTATTGGAGCAGTTTAAATGATAATTTCAAGAAATTGGCTAAGCGAATGGCTAGATATCTCGGGCGTAACGAGCGAAACTCTACTAAAGACGCTAAATTCGATCGGGCTCGAGGTTGATAGCTTTAAAGAGAATAGGGTACCTAAAAATATCGTCGTAGGCTACGTAAAAAGTAAGATAAAGCACGAAAATGCCGAGAAACTAAGTGTTTGTCAAGTAGACGTAGGCAGAGAGACACTACAAATCGTTTGCGGCGCGAAAAACGTCGAGGCCGGACAGTTTGTGCCAGTGGCGCTATCAGGCGCCGTTATGCCTAGCGGCCTAGAGATAAAGAAGGCAAAACTGCGTGGCGTCGAGTCAAACGGTATGATCTGCTCGTCCGTCGAGCTCGGCCTCGTAAAAACAAACGACGGCATAATACCGCTGGATGAAAGCATCGGCGAACTAAAACTAGGTAAGGAAATTTGCGAATATCCGCTACTAAACGACGATATCATCGAGATCGAGCTAACGCCAAACCGCGGCGACTGCCTAAGCGTTTATGGCGTAGCGAGGGATCTATCGGCGGCGCTTGATCTGCCGCTAAAAGATGCTGCCAGATACGAAGAGGGCGAAAATTTGCTCGGTATCGGGCGCATTTTAGCTATCCACGTCGAGGAAAATTTACAAAGTAGCTTTCAATACCGAGCATTTGAGATAAAAGAGTATTTCGATGAAAATTTGCTGATGAAGATCCGTTTGGCGCTGATCGAATGCGATAAACAAAATCGCATCGAGCGCCTGCTAGACTACGCCACGCACTCTACTGGCGTGCTTTTTAGTGCGTATGACTACGCCAAGCTTAAAAAAGATGACGAGCGCGCTGTTTTTGACCTGCAAAAGGGTGCAAATTTGGCGACTGAAATTTTAGCCGGCGGCGAGCTTTTGGGCGTGGGCGGCGTATATCAGACCGATGCGGCGAGGCTTGACGAAAACAGCAAACTAATCATAGTAGAGGCTAACTACACTGATCCTCAGGTTATCGCGACTACGGTTTACGAAGACAAGCAAATGCCGCGCCAATCGCAGGCTTATCGCTCATTAAGAGGCAGCGAGCCAAATGTCGGTTTTGGCGCTGATTTTTTATTTAAGCAGCTAGCCGCGTTAAAATCGGTCGTGCTTTATGCGGGCTCTCAGCAAAGCGTAATGACGCGCGAACCGAAGGTCGTGAGCTTTACGATGAGCGAAATGCAAAAAATGATCGGTCAAGAAGTCGCGCAAAACGACGTCGTAAGGATACTTAAAAAGCTTGGATTTAGCCTAACTTTTAACGCCGAAAAAGAGGGCGCGAACGTGAAGGTACCGTTATTTAGGCACGATATCGTAAATGCGCAGGATGTCTGCGAGGAGATCGTGCGAATGGTCGGTATCGACAATATCGTCTCAAAGCCGCTAAATTTTAGCGAGTCAAACCGCATAAACGATACTTTTACGGATTATAAAAACGCGCTAAATTTGCGTAAAAAAGCGGCCGCAGCCGGATTTTTCGAGAGCGTGCATTATGTGTTTGATGACGCTAACGAACTGGCCGCGCTTGGTTTTGCGCCTTGTAAAGCCGAGATAGCTAACCCGATAAATAGCGAGCTAAACACGCTAAGACCGACGCTGGCAAATCACTTGCTAAAATCGGCCGAGCGAAACGTAAAAAATCAGCGAAAATCGGTCAAAATTTTTGAATTCGGTAGCGTATTTAGCGAGGACGGCGAGCAAAGCGAGAGATTTGGCTTCGTAGCTAGTGGACTTACAAAAGAGCCTAGCCTACTAAACGGCGCAAAGCCTGCCGATATCGACTTTTTAGGCTTTGCAACGGCCGTTAGAAACGCGATCGGCGAATTTGAGCTAAAAGCCTGCGACGACGTAAAATATCTAAGCGAATTTGAACAAGCGAAAATCTATCAAAACGGCGTTTGCGTGGGCTATATCGGCCGAGTGGACGTGCGAGTCGAGGCCGCGCGTGATCTGCCGCGAACCTATCTTTGCGAGATAGAGTTCGAGAAGCTTAAATTTGACGGTGCAGTCGTCAAGCCATACTCGAAATTCCCTGCTATCAGCAGAGATTTGAGCCTAATCGTGCCTAAAACCATGAAATTTGAAGCGATAAAAGAGTGTATAAATGCGCTAAAAATCGAGTGCCTAAAAGAATTTGCGCCGGTTGATATATACTCGGACGAAAAGCTCGGAGACGACGTGAGTCTGAGCGTCAAATTTAACTTCCAAGATATACAAAAAACGCTCGAGGACGAGGAAGTAGCGGCGATAATGGATAAAATTTTGGACGCTTTAAAGCAAAATTTAAATATCGGACTAAGATGAAAGTTTACGCATTAAGAACGCCGATAAGCGCGAGCCTGGAAAACATCGCGGCCGATAAATCCATCTCGCATAGATGCGCGATATTTTCGCTTTTGAGCGATAAGCCAAGCCGCGTGAAAAACTACCTAAAGGCCGAAGATACGCTAAATACGCTAGAGATCGTAAGAAATCTCGGCGCGCGTATCGAGGAAAAAGATGGCGAGCTAATCATAACTCCGAGCGCAAATTTAAAAGAACCTAGTGTTGTTTTAGAGTGCGGAAACTCGGGCACGGCGATGAGGCTTTTTATGGGATTTTTGGCCGCTAGCGAGGGTTTTTTCGTGCTAAGCGGGGATGAGTTTTTAAACCGTCGTCCGATGGCGCGCGTGGCTAAACCACTAATAAGCGTAGGCGCCAAGATAGACGGCGCAAACGGCGGAGATCATGCGCCTTTGGCTATCCGAGGCAAGAAGCTGGAGTATTTTAAATTTGATAGTAAAATCGCCTCTGCGCAGGTAAAATCGGCACTGATTTTAGCGGGGCTAAAGTCGAGCGGCTGCGAGCTTAGCGAGCCTGAGCTTAGCCGAGATCACACCGAACGCATGCTAAAAGGTATGGGTGCGAGCCTGCAAATTTTACCCCGCGGCGTTAAGGTTGAGCCGATGAGCGCGCCGCTAAAACCGCTTGAAATTTGCGTACCAAACGACCCTAGTTCGGCATTTTTCTTTGCCGTAGCCGCAGCGATAACGCCGAATTCTCATATCGTGCTAAAAAATATGTTGCTAAATAAAACGCGCGTCGAGGCCTTTAAAATTTTAGCCAAAATGGGCGCGCAAGTAACGTTTAAAGAAACTTCCGGCACATACGAAAGCATCGGCGAGATCGAGATAAAACACGCGCCTCTAAAAGCCGTGGACGTGAGTGAAAATATCTCATGGCTAATCGACGAGGTGCCCGCACTTGCCATCGCATTTGCAAACGCGCAAGGCACTAGTAGCGTGAGAAACGCAAAAGAGCTTCGCGTTAAGGAGAGTGACCGGATTGCGATCATGGTGCAAGGACTACGAAAATGCGGGCTTGAAGTCGAAGAATTTGAAGACGGCTTTAGCGTAAAAGGCGGCGAGGCAAACTGTGCTATCATCGATAGTAACGGTGATCACCGTATCGCGATGAGCTTTGCGGTGCTTGGGCTAAAATGCGGAATGGTTATAGAAAAGAGCGAATTTATCGCTACTTCGTTTCCAAATTTTAGCGGGATTTTAAGGCAACTCGGAGCTAGCGTTGAAGATTGAGCTTGCTAGCAGTTACGGCTTTTGCTTTGGCGTCAAGCGCGCTATAAAAATCGCCGAAAACGCCAAGGACGCAGTAACTATCGGCCCCATCATCCATAATAACGACGAGATAAATCGCCTAAATAAAAATTTTAACGTCAAAACGCTTGAAGGCATAAACGAAATCGACGGTGAGAAAAAAGCAATCATCCGCACGCACGGTATCACAAAGGGCGACCTAGCAGAGCTAAAAAAAAGCGACATAAAGGTGATCGATGCTACGTGCCCATTTGTCACCAAGCCACAGCAAATTTGCGAGAAAATGAGCAAAGAGGGCTACGATATCGTGATATTCGGCGATGAAAAACACCCCGAGATAAAAGGTGTAAAATCATACGCCGTCGGTAAGGTTTTCGTCGTGCTAGAAGAGAGTGAGCTAGAGAGCGTAAAACTGGCTCAAAAAGTAGCCGTCATCAGTCAAACGACGCGCAAAGTAGAAAAATTTATGCAAATCGTAAATTATTTGATGCTGCGCGTAAAAGAGGTGCGTGTTTTTAACACGATTTGTAATGCTACTTTTGAAAACCAAGAAGCTGTTAAAAACTTAGCCGTTAGAGCCGACGTTATGGTTGTAGTCGGCGGCAAAAATAGCTCAAATACAAAGCAGCTCTATCTTATCTCAAAAACCGCCTGCGAGGATAGCTATCTCGTGGAAAATGAGTTGGAACTCGAGCGTACATGGTTTGAAGGGAAAAATCTCTGCGGAGTGAGTGCTGGAGCCTCTACGCCTGATTGGATTATCCAAAAAGTGATTGACAAGCTGGAGAGCTTTCAAATTTAATAAATACCCATTACCTTTTTAAACAAAATTTCAAATTTAGCCCTGAAATTTCGCAAGTTAATCTACAAATAAGTTAATATTAAGTAAAATTAAGTCTAATTGTGTTAAAAGCAAAATATATACAAAAGGAACAAGATGGCTGCGGTGAACAAAAAAGTTCAGCTTGGTAAGGCAAACGACGGTATCGAAGACGACGATTTTGCCGCGATGTTAGAGGAGTCTTTTAAAAAGACTGAAGAAGATAGCGACGGAATAATCGTCGATATTAAGGGCGACGAGGTTTTTGTAAATGTCGGTAAAAAATCAGAGGGAATTTTAAATATTTCCGAGATCCAGGACGAAAACGGAGAGCTTAAATTTAAGGCTGGCGACACGATCAAAGTCGTAATAACCGGTTCAAGGGGCGGTAAACCTATCGTTTCTCACAAAAAAGCGCTTAGAAAAGAAAAAGTAAAAGCCTATATAGACTCATATAACGAAGAAAATCAAGACATATTCGACGTAAAAATAATCGGTAAAAATAGAGGCGGTTTCGTTGCTCAAAACAGCGACGGCATTGAGTTTTTCTTGCCTCGCTCGCAAGGCGGGTTTAAAGATGCAAACGCGGTAGTAGGAAAGTCGTTTAAAGTAAAAGTCATAAAAATAGACAAAGACGAGCAAAGTATTATCGTGTCGAGAAAAAAACTGCTTGACGAAGATAGAAAGAAAAAAAGAGAAGCGATATCTGCTGTCGCTGAAAATACGGACGTGATAGAGGGTGTGGTTAAGAAAATCACTACCTACGGTATGTTTGTAGATGTAGGTGGAGTGGATGGGCTAGTACACTACAGCGAAATAAGCTATAAAGGACCGGTAAATCCAGGCTCTATCTACAAAGAGGGCGATAAAGTTTTAGTAAAAGTTATCAAATACGATAACGAGAAAAAACACCTTTCTTTATCTATCAAGGCTGCGACTCCGGATCCTTGGGAAGAGATAAAAGACGGACTAGATGTGGGCGATACTATAAAAGTAACAGTCAGTAACATCGAGCCTTACGGCGCATTTGTCGATCTTGGCAACGATATAGAGGGCTTTTTGCACATTTCTGAAATTTCATGGGATAAAAATATCAAAAATCCAAAAGACCACATAAGCGAAGGCGAGGAGCTTGACGTCGAGGTTATCGAGATAGACGCAAAAGATCGCCGCCTAAGAGTCAGTCTTAAAAATTTACTTAAAAAGCCGTTTGACGAATTTAAAGCCCAATTTAAAGAAGGCGACATCACTAAAGGCGTAGTTACTAGCGTAACGAATTTTGGTGCATTTGTTAGAATCGGGGGCGTAGAAGGCCTACTTCACAATGAAGACGCTTCATGGGATAGAAACGATAAGTGCAAAGATTTATTTAAAGTAGGCGACGAGATTGAGGTAAAAATCATCAAAATCGATTCTAACGATCAAAAAATTTCGCTTAGCCAAAAAGACCTAAAGCAAAGCCCGGTACAAGCTTACGCGAAGAAATTTAACGTAGGCGACATCGTGACCGGTAAAATTCGCGACATTAAAGATTTTGGCGTATTTGTAGAGCTTGGAGATAATGTCGATGCTCTTATCCGCAAAGAAGACCTAGGTAGCGTAAGCGCTGAAAGTCTAAATATAAACGACAGTATCGAAGCGGCAATAGCCTTTATCGATGAGAAGAAAAATAGAATTCGCCTGAGCGTAAGACGCCTTGCTAAACAAAAAGAGCGCGAGGTACTAAACGAGATAAATAGCGACGATAAAGTTACTTTAGGCGACATTATCAAAGAAAAACTATCATAAGTAGATGAAGCGATATCTGCTTTGGGGCGCGATGGCTTTTTTGCTTATTTTCGTCTGCGTATGTGGCACTTTGCTGTATAAGTATGCGGACGTAAATTTAAAAGAGTCCGCGCCTGCGGAGCTAAAAATACCGCAAAATAGCGAGGAGTCAAATTTGACCGCTAGCCATACTTCATGGATCGGCGAAATGGCAAATTTGGCCCCTAGAAAATATACCCTGGCAAGCAACGAGATATTTGTAGAGTTTAAAGACGAGCCGAGAGTTGCCATTAAAACAACTTATCAGTTGATTATAGATAAAAATGATATATATTCGATGTTTTGCCTTACTCAAACATTAAAAAATATACCCGTGGATTTTAGTGTAGTAAAAGAAAATTCGCAAAATTTAATTTACATCAACACGCAAGATAATGGCATTTTAGACCGCGTTATAAACGAACTTAAAGCGTACGAGATACGCTCAACTTTCAAGGAGATTAAGCTGTGAAAACGATAATAGTGTGCGACGCAATACATAAAGTAGGCTTTGAAATTTTAAATCGCGAAGAGGATATAAAGGTAATCGACGCGGTAAATATACCTAAAGATAAGCTTTTGGAGATTTTAGGCGAGGCTGACGTGGCTATCACGCGAAGCTCAACCGAGGTCGGCGAAGCATTTTTAAATGCGGCTAAAAATCTAAAAGCTCTCGTGCGCGCCGGCGTGGGCGTCGATAACGTAGATATCGATGGCTGTTCAAAACGCGGCATCATCGCAATGAACGTCCCTACGGCAAACACAATCGCCGCGGTAGAGCTAACGATGGCTCATATGCTAGCTGCCGCTCGCTCGTTTCCGTACGCTCACAACGACCTAAAAATCGACCGAATTTGGAAACGCGAGAAATGGTACGGCGTTGAGCTTTTTAACAAGACTTTAGGCGTCATCGGCTTTGGCAACATCGGCTCTCGCGTGGCGGTTAGGGCTGCGGCTTTCGGTATGAAAATCGTTGCTTACGATCCGTACATCGATCCGTCAAAAGTAGCCGATATGGGTGGCGTTTATACGCGAAATTTCGACGATATCCTTGCATGCGATTTCATCACCATACACACTCCTAAAAATAAAGAAACCGTAAACATGATCGGCGAAGCGGAAATCGCAAAAATGAAGGACGGCGTACGTCTCATCAACTGCGCTCGCGGCGGCCTTTACAACGAAGAGGCTCTGTATAACGGCCTAAAAAGCGGCAAGATAGCGTTTGCTGGTATCGACGTGTTTGAGAAGGAGCCGGCGACGGATCACCCGTTACTTGAGCTAAATAACGTCAGCGTTACGCCGCATCTTGGCGCAAATACGCTCGAGTCTCAAGCCAACATCGCTATCGCAGCAGCCGAGCAGGCTATCTCTGCGGCTCGCGGCATCAGCTATCCTAGTGCGTTAAATTTACCGATAAAAACGGAAGATCTACCGCCTTTTGTGGAGCCTTATATCGAACTTACGAGCAAGATGGCCTTCCTCGCCGCGCAGATCAACAAAAAAGCTATCAAGGCCATCCGCATCGAGACGCACGGCCCTATCAGCGAGTACGCAAACTCTATGCTTACATTTGCGATCGTGGGCGCTTTAAAAGAGAGCTTGGGCGATACGATAAACTACGTAAACGCTAAATTTTTGTGCGACGAAAAAGGTATAACGACAGAAAGCACCGTCGGCGGCAATAGTATTTTCAAAAATAAAATCACCGTTCGCATTACGACCGAAAATGATGTTGTAACGATCGGCGGAACGGTGTTTGGCGAAAATCAGCAACGCATCGTGACGATAAACGGCTTTAAAACAGACTTTAAGCCTAAAGGCAAGATGATTATCTTTAAAAACAATGACGTTCCAGGCGTTATCGCTAAAATTTCATCTATCCTAGCCGAAGAAAAGATCAATATTGCCGACTTCCGTCTAGGGCGCGACGATCATGGCATGGCGCTTGCGGTCGTGCTTGTGGATGAAAAAATAACCAAAGAGACGCTGGCTAAGCTAAACGATCTTGATGTTTGCGTATGGGCAAAATACGCAGTTGTCTAAATTTAAGCCCGAATCGGGGCTTAAATTTAAGGAGGGTTTGAGTATGAAATTTTTACTTTTAATTCCGATTTTATTTTTGCTTACTGGCTGTGAGAGTGAAGCACAAAAACAAAGTACGAAAAATTTTGAGAAAATTTTGACCGAAAAAAAGAAATTTCAAAAGATAAAAAAAGACGAACCTAGCGTAAGCGAGCAAATGAAAAGAGAAATTCATTCGCAATCTGAGCAAAGCAAGGAAAAGGGCGAGTTTAAATTTAAGCCATAAATTTGAGCTTTTTTACTTTGGCGAGCGCGGCTAAATTTGCCCTCTCGCTACTTCTTAAACTAAACTAAAATTTTTTTTGATATAATCACCCTTCAAAACTACAAGGAGAGAAAATGGCAACCTATTCTATGGGCGACCTAAAAAAAGGACTAAAGATCGAGCTAGACGGCGTTCCCTATAAAGTCGTCGAATATCAGCACGTAAAGCCGGGCAAGGGCGCAGCTTTCGTTCGCGCGAAAATCAAATCTTTTATCGACGGTAAAGTGCTTGAAAAGACCTTCCACGCGGGCGACAAATGCGATCAGCCGAATTTGGAAGAAAAAGAGATGCAGTATCTTTACGACGACGGTGAGTTCTGCCAGTTTATGGACACTGCGACTTACGAGCAAGTAGCTATCAGCGACGAGGATGTGGGCGATGTTAAAAAATGGATGATTGACGGCATGATGGTTGAGATTTTGTTTCACAACGGCAAGGCCATCGGCGTAGAAGTGCCGCAAGTCGTCGAGCTAAAGATCGTCGAAACTCCGCCGAATTTCAAAGGCGACACCCAGGGCGGTAAAAAGCCAGCTACGCTTGAAAGCGGTGCAGTCGTGCAGATACCTTTTCACGTGCTTGAAGGCGAGGTTATCCGTGTAGATACCGTCCGCGGTGAGTACATCGAACGCGCAAACAAATAATAGTAACCGTCAAATTTGATGAAAGCAAAATTTGACGAGGTCATAGCCCAAGTAAAGCCGCTATTTAAAGATAGTGGCTTTACCAAAAGCGGGCTAAATTTCTACAAAAATACCCCCAAATTTATATTTGTCGTAAATTTACAAAAAAGTAGCGGCAATACTGCATTTGAAACTAGATTTTACGTAAACTGCGGCATTTACGGCGCATTTATCGATACTACGACCGGCAAAGAAACTTTCTCAAAACCCAAAGAATACGAGTGTCATTTTAGAGAAAGGATTTCATCCATCACGGGCTCCAAGGCTGCTTATTATGAAATCAACGAAAATACCGACACCGAAGCCCTTTGTCAAAATTTAACAAATGATTTAGCGGCGGTGTTTAGATTTTTTGGCGAGATAAAAACCGAACAAAATTTGATTGATTTGATATTAGATCGAAACGGTCTAGCGGTGATTGATCAGCTTTTTGAATATTTACTCATAAAGAATGAACAAGAAATTTTGACCAGCCAAGCGTTAAATTTGTTTGAAAAATACGGACACGAAGCTAGATGGAAAATTTTTGAGAGGCGTATAAACGATTTGCTGAAAAAATATAAAAAAGACGAGATAAAATTTGAAAGAATAAAAGCCAAGGCCTAAGCCTCGGCTTAGACTTTAGGCTGATTTTTTAACGCTATCGACCAAAGCCGCGATCTCTTCGTGATTTGGCAGGGCATTTACTTCCGTGCCGATGAGATCTTTTTTGGAAAATACTATCTTTCCATCTACTTCAACTATGAAGTTTCCGCCGCTACCGACGATTTTGCTAATTTTAGCACCTGGGATTTGACTTAAAAATTCTTCTTCTACACGAGAAGCTACCGGTCTATAGTTTCAAGAATTGCAATATGTAATCTTTACTTCCATGTTCCTTCCTTTCGAATTTAAAGTGAGCTGGATTGTAGCGTAAATTTAATAAACAGAGGTATAATTATGAAAAATTTAAGGAGAAAATTATGAAAAAAGTTGCCGTGATTTTTGCCGACGGGTTTGAGGAGATAGAGGGCGTTAGTATCGTGGACGTGCTTAGACGAGGCGGCGTGGAGGCCCATGTAGTCGGGCTTGATAAGCTACCTATCACGGGCACTCACGGTGTGAAATTCGTCTGCGATATGACGCTTTACGATCTTGAGGAGGACGAGTATGATATGCTAGTTTTGCCGGGCGGTCAGCCGGGCGTCTCAAATATCGAAGGAAATCTAAAAATGAGAGAAATTATAAAGCGTTTCGATAAAAAAGGTAAATTCGTCGCCGCCATTTGCGCCGCGCCGATCGCTCTTGACGCTGCAGAGATCGTTAGAGGCGAGTTTACCTGCTATCCTAGCTGCGAAAAAGCCGTACGCGGCGGAAGCTACGTAAGTGATAGAAATGTCGTGATAAACGGCCGTATCATCACCTCAAGGGGTCCTGCCACGGCGATGGAGTTTGCCTTGGAGCTGGTTAAAATTTTAAACGGCGAGCAAGCTTATAACGAAGTGAAAAACGGACTTTTATTTGTCAAATAAAGATTTGCGGGATTAAATTTGATAAATGCCGCACGTTTTGCCAGTTTTTGGCGAAGGTGCGGCTTAAATTTTATTAAGGCTGAAAACATCAAATTTGCGGCTATAAAATTATAAAAATTGCCGACAAGGCTGCGCTTTAGTTTAAATTTATTTGCGCAGATCGACCGACGTTTTACGCCAAATGTGTCTTAAATTTACGGCAAATTTTACGCAACCCCAAACCTTCGAATAAAAAATAAATTTCCAAAAACTCCCGGCGAGATTTAAATTTACAAAAAATTATAAAAATATCAATTTTTATCTAGCTTTTTTATTTAAATTCAGGTATCATCTATTAACCGATTTTATCGGGAATTTGATTTAAGGAAACGTTACTGTGAATATTTACGTCGGTAACTTGTCATATCGCATGACTGAGGCAGAACTTAAGGATACATTTGCGCCGTTTGGCGAAGTAAAACGCGCGAAAATCGTCAAAGATCGCGACACGAATCGCTCAAAAGGATTCGGATTCGTCGAGATAGAAAACGACGCAGACGCGCTAAAAGCGATCGAAGCGCTAAACAACAAGGAAGTAGGCGGCAGAGCTCTAAGAGTAAACGAATCTAAACCTAAAGAATAATCCGGCCGTCAAATCTGACGGCTTTTAACTAATTTTTAAATTTAAGCTTTTTAATCAAATTTCACTCCAAATGAACCAAAAAATCACCTCTCGTATCGCTCCGACGCCAAGCGGCTTTTTGCATGCGGGCAATGTTTATAACTTCTTGCTAACCTATCTTTTTACTCGCGCTTTTGATGGGATTTTATACTTAAGGATCGACGACTACGACTTGCCGCGCTACCGTAGGCAATATGTGGAAAATATCTTTCGCGTGCTTGATATGCTGGGCATTGGTTTTGACGGCGGGCCTAGCGGAGTAGGGGAATTTGAAACCAAATTTAGCTCCAAATTTCGCCTCGGCGCCTATACAAACGCGCTAAAAAAGCTTGAGCAAAAAGGCGTTTGTTACGCCTGCGAGTGCTCGCACTCGATGAAAAACTCGTTTAAAAACGGCATTTACACGCGGGTTTGCGCGAAGAAAAATCTTAAATTTAAAAAAGACGAAACGGCTATGCGGCTAAGCACCATCGACGGAGCGCAAATTTTAGTTGGGCAAAATTTGATAAATTTTGACGCCCTGCGCGGCGACGCGGACGGTCTAGCAAACCAAACGAGCGGCTTTTGCGGCAATGAGCAAACAACGCAAAACGGTACGGCAAACGGTTTAAAAAATTCGGCAGATTTGGTCGGCTCAGGCAGAGAGAAACCTGACGGTGAAAAATTTAGCCCTAACGCCGCGGAAAATTTAAATTCATCAAATTTAGGCGTCTTAAATTTGACGGACGAAGCGGCGTTTGAAATGGAAAAATTCGCGCAAGCCCAAAGCATAAATTTGGCGCAAATTTTGGGTGATTTCGTTGTTTGGAAAAAGGATGATACGCCTGCTTATAATCTCGCTAGCCTCGTGGATGATGAGATGTTGGGCGTAAATTTGCTCGTGCGAGGCGAGGATCTGCTCGCGTGCTCGGCGGCGCAAAAGTACATGGCGCAGATGCTGGGCTACGATTTTGCGGGCGCAAATTTCATCCATCATGGCTTGCTAGCGCATGGCGGCAAAAAGCTATCCAAAAGCTCGAGCGCACCGGCTGTAAGCATAGCGGACAGTGCCAAAATCCACTATAAATTTGCCGCTCTTAAGCTTGGTCTTGACGCGTCAAAATGCGACGCTTTGTCAAATTTGCTTGAGATGTTTAAGGATAAATTTAGCCGATAAATTTAAACGCGCTACTTGGATTGTTTAAAAAGCGCGGTAAATTTTTACCGGCTTATCTAAATTTTTCTTAATCCCCTCGTAATAGCGCTTCAAATTTCTATTTACACCCGCAAGGTTTCGTCAATTTTACCGCTTAAATTTGGGCTAAATTTGGAGCCGTAAATTTAAACCGAGTTATCTATATCGCCAACCCCAAATTTGCGTCCAAAGCCCGCGTCAAATTTAAGCTCAAATTTGACGAAAAATCCACGCGATCAGCCTATTTACCGCATTTAGCTAAATTTAAACAAGACCGATTTATCCGCCTAAAAGCAAAGTTTTTGTAAAATCAAAAGCATTAAAAAGGACGAAAAATGAGTGATTTTACAGATTTTACGCACCTGCACCTGCACACGGAGTATTCGCTGCTAGACGGCGCGAACCGTATCAAAGAGCTAGCCAAAACGCTAAAAAGCCAAGGCGTCAAAGCCGCAGCCATCACCGACCACGGCAATATGTTCGGCGCTATAGACTTTTATAAAACGATGAAAAACGAAGGCATAAAGCCGCTCATCGGTATCGAAGCCTACATCCACAACGGCGAGGAGCTGGGAGATAAAAGCACCAAACAGCGCTTTCACCTCTGCCTCATCGCCAAAAACGAAATCGGCTACAAAAACCTGATGTATCTTAGCTCCATGAGCTATATCGAGGGGTTTTATTATTATCCGCGTATCAACAAAAAGATGCTAAAAGAGCACAGCGAGGGCATCATCTGCTCGTCGGCGTGCCTGCAAGGCGAGGTGAACTGGAACCTCAACCAAAGCGAGCGAAATTTGCGTTTCGGTGCGGGCGGATACGAGGCGGCAAAAGAAGCTGCGCTGTGGTACAAGGACGTCTTCGGCGATGATTTTTACCTCGAGATTATGCGTCACGGCATCGGCGATCAGCGCAGGATCGACGATGAAATTTTGCGCCTAGCAAAAGAGCTAAATATCAAGGTAATCGCAACCAACGACACGCACTATACGTTTAAGCAACGAGCCGATGCGCACGAGGTTTTCATGTGTATCGCGATGAACAAACTGCTAGACGATCCAAACCGCCTGCGCCACAGCGTGCACGAGTTTTACGTCAAGACGCCAGCGCAGATGAGCGAGCTTTTCGCCGATATCCCAGAAGCTGTCGCAAACACGCAAGAAATCGTTGATAAATGCAACCTCTCTATCAAGCTAGGCGACGCTACGCCGCCCAATTTTAAATTTACGCTCGAGTACGCAGCCGAGCGAAATTTGAGCCTGCCCGAGCCTGATAAGCGATATAGCATACCAAACGACAGCGTGCTGTTTGAACACGAGTGCAGGCTGGGGCTGGAGGATAGGCTGAAATTTGTCCCTGCAGAGCGCCACGAGGAGTATCGCACGCGCCTGCAACGCGAGATAGATATCATAAACAAGATGAACTTCCCAGGCTACATGATGATCGTTTGGGACTTTATCAACGAAGCTAAAAAGCGCGGCGTGCCGGTAGGCCCCGGACGCGGCTCTGCGGCGGGAAGCCTGGTTGCGTATAGTCTAAAGATCACCGACCTGGATCCCTTGCCGTACAACCTGCTTTTCGAGCGTTTTTTGAACCCGGAGCGCGTGAGTATGCCCGATATCGACGTGGACTTTTGTCAAAATCGCCGCGGCGAGATCATCGACTACGTCATCGAAAAGTACGGCAAATTTAACGTCGCGCAGGTTATAACCTTCGGTAAGCTACTGGCAAAAGGCGTCATCCGCGACGTCGCGCGCGTATGCGACATGCCCTACGCCGAGGCCGACGCGATGGCTAAGCTCATCCCCGACGAGCTAGGTATCACGCTAGAACAAGCCTTTGAAAAAGAGCCAAAGATCGGCGAGCTGATAGCGACCAACTCAAATGCAAATAGAATTTGGAAATTTGCCCTGGATCTGGAGGGCTTAAACCGAAACGCCGGCATGCACGCCGCAGGCGTGGTCATCTCAAACGAGGAGCTGTGGAACAAAACACCGCTTTTCCGCCAGCCAAATGCCGAGGAGGATCACTTCGTCACGCAGTATAGCCTAAAGTACCTAGAGGACGTCGACCTCATCAAATTTGACTTCCTGGGCCTAAAGACGCTAACCGTGATCGATAATGCCGTCAAGCTCGTAAAAAAGAGATTCGGCAAGGAAATAATCTGGGAGCAGGTTAATAAAAACGACCCCAAAACCTACGAGACGATCAGTAGCGGCCAGACGCTGGGACTGTTTCAGATAGAGAGCGAAGGCATGCAAAAAGTCGGAGCCGATATGCGCCCGGACTGCTTCGAGGATATCATCGCTATGATCTCGCTTTATCGCCCGGGTCCGATGGATCTTATACCTGATTTCATCAA
This sequence comes from Campylobacter showae CSUNSWCD, assembly GCF_000313615.1. Classification (NCBI taxonomy): domain Bacteria; kingdom Pseudomonadati; phylum Campylobacterota; class Epsilonproteobacteria; order Campylobacterales; family Campylobacteraceae; genus Campylobacter; species Campylobacter showae. The sequence goes on from NZ_AMZQ01000002.1 coordinate 142,267, forward strand.
GCGCAAACACGGCCTGGAGCCTATCACGTATATATTCCCAGAGCTTCAGCCCATACTAGAGCCCACCTACGGCGTCATCGTCTATCAAGAGCAGGTTATGCAAATCGTGCAGACTATCGGCGGCTTTTCGCTAGGAGGAGCCGATCTCGTGCGCCGCGCGATGGGTAAAAAGATAAAAGAGGAGATGGATAGGCTAAAGGGCAAATTTATCGAAGGAGCCGAAGCTCAGGGGCTAGACGGCAAAAAGGCCGACGAGCTGTTTGAGCTCATTTTGCATTTTGCTTCGTACGGATTTAACAAATCCCACGCCGCGGCCTACACCTACGTGACATTTCAAACGGCCTATATGAAAACGTACTATCCGGCCGAATTTATGGCGGCTCTCATCACGAGCGAGGAGACTAACGCCGATAAGATTTCGCGCTACATCGACGAGTGCAAGCGCCTAGATATCGCTATCCTGCCGCCATCGGTCAACAAATCGGCAAAAGAATTCTCAGTCGTTAGCGAAGGAGGCAAGGACGCCATCATCTACGGCCTAGGCGCGATAAAAGGCGTCGGAGGCGCGGCAATAGAAAATATCTTAGAGGAGCAGGCCAAAGGCGAGTTTAAGGATATCGACGACTTCGTTTCGCGCGTGGATAACTTTAAGGTAAATAAAAAAGTCTTTGAAAGCCTGATAAAATCGGGCTCGTTTGATAGCTTTGGCCTCACGCGCAAGATGATGCTAAACAACCTAGATAACATCGTGGAGGCGTGCAAAAATGCCGCTACTATCAAGAAAAACGCGGCCGAGAGCCTATTTGGCGACGACGAGAGTATGGCGACGGTTAAAACTAGTCTCGTGCGCGACGACTCCGAGCTAGAGCTAAAAACCAAGCTCAAATTTGAGCTAGAAAGCGTGGGTATCTATCTCTCTGGCCACCCGCTAGATGAGTACCGCGAGCAAATTTCAAAGATAAAATATACGCTAAGCGATAAATTTGACGAGCTACCAGAAAACGGTGAGATGCTGCTCGTGGGCAAGATCGAGGATCTAACGACAAGGATCAGCAAGAAAAATGGCAAAAAAATGGGAACGATCGAGATGCTGGATTTTCACGGTACGGTCGAGATCGCGGTCTTTGACAGAAGCCTTGGCACGGTCGAGTCGATGAGCGCGGACGAGCGCGATCTGCCGCATGCGTTTAAGGTTCGCTACTCCAAAGACGGGCAGTTCATGCGTATAAATTTGGATAAAATTTTGACTCTTGATGAAGCTATGAGTATGGACTTTTCGCATCCGCTTGAAAAATACAAAGAGCAAATCGAGCAGATAAAACACACGCCTAGCAAGGACTTTGGCAAGATAGATAAGACCAGTGAGATCCTAGTCGTCGGCAAGATCGCCGAGATCGCTAAAATTCCTAGTAAAAAAACCGGCAAAGAGTTTATGATGCTAAGCATCATGGACCTTTTTGGTACATTTAAGGTCGCGGCGTTTGACTCTGAAAAGGGACTTATTGAGAGCCTAAGCGACGAGCAAAAGGACGCCCCGTTAGCATTTAAGGTGCGCTACAGCCGCGACGATCAAGGCGCTCGCATAAATCTAATCGACGTCGTAAGCCTCGAGGACGCGCGCGATATGAATTTTCAAAGTAGAAGCTTTAGGCAGCGTAAAGAGAGCGGCGGCAGCTATCAAAACGGCTCGGCCGCTAGCGAAAGCAGGGGTAAAAGAGAGCTCGAGGATCTCGTGTTAGAGCTAAATTTGGACGAAACGGGCAAGGAGCTAATCACGCAAATTTACCGCGCCGCCATCGGCGAACACCGAGCTGCAGCCGATAAAAATAACAAACGACTGATCATCCGCATCAAAGACGCGCAGGAAGGCCGCGCGCTGGTTTATACGACGGAGTTTATCGTGGGGGATGGGTTTGGGGAAAGAGCGTTAGGCTTAAGGCAAGCCGTTTAAATTTGACGGCTTGTTTTTTGAATTTAAAGTTGAGAAATTTGCCTATCCAAAAGAGCTAATGAAGCTTGAAAAAGCGGCGTAAATATACTAAAACCCATAGATAAAACCGCAGAAAAGAAAAATCTGGACGTAAAAGTCCAGCCGTTTTCTTATAAATTTAGCTTCCAAAGCCGTCTTTTTGCTTTCAAATGATACAATTCTGATTTCAATTATTAAATTATAGCTTTTAAATTTGACGGGAGCTCTCATGAAAAAACTGGTTTGGCTAAATCCTGTTGTAAAAAGTATCTACGAGCTTGCGGCGCTTAAAAAGAGCTTGCAAGATAAGGGCTTTAGCGTAATGGAGTGCGAAAAAGATCACGCTAATGGCGTCAAAAACGCATACAAAAACGCTCTCGCGCAAAAGGAGCTCATCTTCGATAGTCGCTGTCCGAGGGCTGTAAATTTCATCAGGGCAAATTTCAAAGAGCAGGCCGCTCTCATCTCAAATTTAAACCCCATTTTGATAGAAAGCGCGCTTGAGCTTAGCGCAAAGCTAAAAGAGGACGAGTGGCTCTACGTGACTACGCCTTGTGAGGACTTGGCAGAGCTTGGCAGGGGGCTAAATTTGGCGCGAACCACCTTTTTGACATGGAAGAGCTTTAGGGAGCAAAACGCTATAAATTTAAAGATGCGTAGTATCGAGCAAAGTCCGATACCGCCGGGCTTTTTTACAAATTTGGGCGTAAAGACCCTAAGTCTTGGTAGTAAAGAAAAGATACAAAACACCCTTTCATATAAATTTAGCGAGCTTAAAAACTACCAGATCATCGAGCTTTTATACTGCGAAAACGGCTGTCACAACGGAGATGGGCTGTGAAGGAAATTTTTAAAAAGAGCATTTTAGTTCTCGTGATCTTTGCCATCTGGCAGATCGTTTGCGAGCTAGAAATTTTCACGCCGTATATCTTGCCAAGCCCGGTGACGACATTTAAGACGATGCTAGCCATGATACAAAGCGGCGAGCTCGTCACGCACACGGTCATCAGCTTCAAGCGTATATTTGCAGGCTACGCACTCTCCTTTGCCCTAGCACTTGTGCTTGGCGGTATTGCAGCGCTTTTGCCAAAGATTGGCGTTTATTACGAGTGGATACTAGAGTTTTTTAGAAACATCCCGCCGCTTAGCCTGATCGCCATTTTAGTGCTTTGGTTTGGCATAAACGAGACGCCAAAGATCATTATTATCATCCTAGCCTCGTTTTTTCCGATGTTTCTTAGTATCTCAAAAGGGCTAACGAGCTGCGACGTGAAGCTTATCGAGGTTGGTAAAATTTTTGGCTTTAGCAAATTTGAGATTTTTTACAAGATCATTTTTAAAAGCGCGCTAAAAGATATCTTTGTCGGCATGCGAATAGGCTTTGGCTACGCTATGCGCGCGATCATCGGAGCGGAGATGATAGCGGCTTCAAGCGGACTGGGATATCTCATACTTGACGCAGAGGAGCTTTCACGTGCAGATAGGATATTTGTCGGCATTTTTACGATCGGCATTTGCGGCGTGCTCATAGATAGGATATTTTTACTTTTGATAGCGAAATTTAGCCTTTTGCGAGGTGAAAAATGATAGAAATTTCAAATTTATCCAAGCATTTTTTCATCCACGGCAAGCGAATTGACGTCTTAAAAGAGCTAAATTTGAGTGTAGAAAAAGATAAGATCACCGTCATACTCGGCAGGAGCGGCTGCGGCAAAACTACGCTTTTACGCCTCATTGCCGGTCTTGAAAGCGTAAGCCTTGGCGAGATAAAATTTAAAGAGCCTGCAAAGATCGGCTTTGTCTTTCAAGAAGCCCGCCTCATGCCATTTTTAAACGTCTATGAAAATATCGTTTTTACGCTTAAAAAGCAGGAGATCGAGCCAGCAAAGATAGAGGCTCTCATATCGATGATAGGGCTTAGCGACTTTAAATTTGCCGCCGTTTCGCAGCTCTCTGGTGGCATGAGCTCGCGCGTTTCGCTTGCAAGGGTGCTTGCATATGAGGCAAATTTGATCCTCATGGACGAGCCATTTGCCGCGCTTGATGCCTTTACGAGAGCTAGCATGCAGGCTGAAATTTTAAAAATACAAGCCGACAAAACTATCCTTTTCGTCACGCACAACATCGACGAGGCGCTATTTTTGGCTGATGAGATCATCTTGCTTGAAAAGGGCGGGATAAAGTCAAACTACGATCTATCAAATTTAGCAAGACCACGAGATCTGCTAAGTGGCGAGCTAATAGCGATAAAGCGCAAAATTTTGAGTGAAATTTAGGATAAAGATAGATGATAATTAAAACCAAAATGAAGCAAAAAATTTATATAATCCACAAAATTTAAATCACAAGGAGCAAATATGAGAAAGTTTTTCAAGGTTTTATGTGCGGCCTCTTTGCTTTGCCTCGTCGCAAACGCAAGTGAGAGCCTAGACAAGATCGGCATGACCTACGTCAAATCGCCGCTAAACGTCCCATCTATCGTCGATAAATTTAAAGGCTTTTACGCGAAGTCTTTTGGCGTGCCGGTTGAGTACTCTGAGATCACCTCAGGTGCGAAGCAGACGCAAGCTCTGGCTTCAAATTCGCTCCAGTTTTTAAACTGCGTGGGCGGCACTTCGGTCATACTAGCGGCTGCAAATAAGGCTGATATAAAGATCATAAGTGCCTATTCAAGGGCACCTGAAGCCTTTGTCATATTTTCTAAAGATCAAAATATCAAGTCGCCAAAAGATCTAAAAGGCAAAAAAGTAGCAGGCCCAAAGGGCACTATCCTAAACGAGCTTTTGGTTAGATACCTAGCTTTTGGCGGTCTAGGCATAAACGACGTAGAGTTCATCTCTATGGGTATCCCAGCTGCGCAAGCTGCACTTGAAAACGGCAGCGTCGATGCAGCGCTTCTTGCAGGGCCAGCGGCCTACAACGCTCAAAAATCAGGCCTACACATCGTGACAACTGGCAAAGGGGTCATCACTCCAGTCATCGTCACGGCTACAAGCGGAGAGTTTTATAAAAAGCATAAAGATGTGGTTGAGAAATTTAAAAAGGCTCAGGATGAAATTTTAGACTACATCAAAGCAAACAAGGACGAGGCGCTCAAACTCACAGCCGAGGAGACTGGGCTTAGCATAGAGGCGGTAAAGAGCATGTATCCTCAGTACGACTTTAGCTCAAAGATCACGGCTGAAGATATAAAAGCACTTGAAGCTACGCAAGAATTTATGCTTGAAAGTAAGATGATCGAGCAAAAAATAGGTATAAAATCGCTTCTACTAAACTAAACTTAAAGGGCAAATTTGCCCTTTAAATTATCCTCAACACCTTGTAAAAAGCTGCAAATTTTCATTATAATAATGGGCATTAGCCTCGCAGAGGCGCTAAGAAAATAAATTTAAGGTATAAAATGAAAAATTTGATTGTGTTGATACTTTTTGCTATCGCGGCTGTGGCTGGCGAGCCCAAAAAAGGCGAACTCGGCCCCGAAAAAGAGGCGTTTTTAAGTGCGAGATACGAGTGATCTTGTTTTACCAAAAACAGCCCAAAAAGCAAAACGAAAAAGACATCCGCGAGGCGATGCAAATTTTGCTCGGCGCGTGCAAAGAGGGCAAATTTGACGCGTGCGAGATGGACGCTTGGCGATGTTTTAGATTCGGCACTATGGCGATGCCTTATGGGGCAGAGGAAGCTATAAAAGCGCTTGTTAGAAGTTGCCACGAAACCGATATGCCAGCAGGCTGCATCGCACTTAAATACCACGAAAAAGAGCTGCTGGATATCTCCGGCGAGGATGAGGTAAAGCGGCTATACGCGCGGCTTTGCGAGCTGGTGCCGTACGGAGAACACTGCGAAAAGGCGCGGCAAATTTAGCTAAATTTGCGGCTTTTGGGTTTGAGGCGGGCAGCTCGGCGAGCCTAGATAAAATTTAAAGTCAAATTTGAAAAGCTCGCTAAGGCGGCTCAAAAAAGTGGGCAAATTTAACAAAACCAGGCTAAAGGAGCAAAAATGGCTATCATCAAAGTCGATCTACAAAAATCATATCCCAAACCCTGGCGCTACCACGCTCGTATCGGCCAAATACGATGGCGACGGCAATGCGATGGCGATAACGTGGGCGCAGGCGCTTGATTATGACAAGGTTACCATCGTGCCGCACAACGGCTCATGCGCGGGGACGCTCATCGAAAAGAGCGGGTATTTCGCCGTGCAGATCCCAACGGCAGCGCAGGCGGAGCTGGTTAGCGAGCTTGGCACCGAAAACAACTCGCGCTTTGATAACGCGGACAAGATGAAAAACGTCGAAATTTTTTATCAAGATGACATTGACGTGCCGCTGATCGCGGACTGCGCGGCGCGGCTCGTTTGCAAGCGTATCACGGAGCCTCACAATGAGCAGAGCTACGATCTTTTCATCAGCGAGGTCGTCGCGGCGTATGCGGACGAGCGGATATTTGACGGCGGACACTGGCTGTTTGAAAAGATCCCTGACGAGCTAAAAACGCTCCACTACGTCGCCGGCGGTCGGTATTATCTGGACGGCAAAGCGGTAGATACCAAACGCACGCCCATAAGCGACGAATAAAACGCCCCGCAAAACGCGGGCGAATGCGTAAATTTAAGACGAATACGCGCACGAATACGCGGCGAGTTTTAGTAAAATTTCAAACTTAAGAATTCAAGAAAGGATAGAAAATGAAAAAATATATCGTCATCACCGGCGCGAGTTCGGGTATCGGAGCAGCCGCGGCAAAGGCGTTTGCGAGGCGCGGAGAAAATTTGATCCTAATCGCGCGCAGAGCGGAGCTACTGCAAAGCTTAAAGGACGAGATCGCGCAGATCGCGCCCAAATCGGACGTCGTGATTAAAATTTGCGATCTTGCGCGCAGCGAAAACGTCCTGACGCTCTGGGACGAGCTAAAAAGCTACGAGCTAAAGGCGCTCATAAATAACGCGGGTTTTGGAGATTACGGCGCGGTCGGCGAGCGCGATCTATTCAAAATCTCGCAGATGCTGCGGCTCAACGTCCTCTCGCTCACGCTGCTAAGCCACCTCTACGTGCGCGATTACAAGCGCAAGCCCGCCCAGCTCATCAATATCTCCTCCGCGGGCGGCTACAGCATGGTGCCAAACGCCGTCACCTACTGCGCGAGCAAGTTTTTCGTAAGCGCCTTTACGGAGGGCTTGCACCACGAGCTGGCGCAGGATAAAGACGCCAAAATGCAGGCTAAAGTTCTAGCGCCCGCCGCGACTAGGACGGAGTTTGGTCCCGTGGCGACGGATGACGCGGGCTACGACTACGACGCGGCTTTTAAGCGCTATCATTCAAGCGAGGAGATGGCGGAATTTCTACTTGCGCTTTATGACAGCGACGCGTGCGTGGGCGCGGTGGATCGAAACAACTTCGAGTTTAGCCTGCAAGCTGCGCAATTTGACTACGCGGGCAAACGTTAAAATTTATGCATTATGCGTCGCGCGACGAGGCATAAAATTTAGGATAACGCAGAGTCGGAGCTAAATTTAACCGTAGAGCGCGTTAAAATTTAAATAAATTTAAGGAACGAAAATGGGTAAAACAGCTTTGGTTGTGGGTGCCACTGGAGCAGTCGGACGTGAGATAGTGCGCGGGCTTTGCGAGAGTCCAAACTATGATAAAATCATCGTTTGGGCGCGCAGGGAGCTAAAATTTAGCCATGAAAAGCTAGAGACGCAGATCGTAAATTTTAGCGACGTAAAAAACATGCCGCCACGCGAGATAGACGAGATATTTTGCGCGCTTGGCACGACGATGAAGCAAGCCGGTAGCCGCGGGCAGTTTTATAAAGTGGATGTGAGCTATCCCGTAAATATCGCAAAATGGGGCATCGCATCAGGCGTGCGCCGTTTCGCGCTCATTTCGTCGCAGGGCGCGGACGAGCGGTCGAGATTTTTTTATCTGCGCGCAAAGGGCAAGGCGGAGAAAAAGATCGCCGCGCTAAAATACGAGAGCGTGCAAATCGCGCGGTTGCCTGCGATAAAAAGCGAGCGCGAGCGGGTGCGTATGGGCGAGCTCTTTACGATTTGGCTGTTTGGGCTTTTGCCCAAATTTATCTTAACGAACTACCGCCCGATGAGCGCGCAAGATATCGCAGCCTCCGTCATCGCCGCTGCGCAGACGGACGCTAAAGGCGTGCAAATTTATCATCCAAGAGATTTTCTATAAACGCACGGCAGGTAACCAAATTTCGCGCTTAGGCTAAAATTTGACGCCGCTAGCGGTCTAAATTTACTAGCCGCTTCGCAGGCAAAATCGGCGCTAAAATTTAATCCCTCGCACGACCTGCGCGCCAAGGCCCGTTTGCATATGCTGCAAAAACATCGCGTGATAAAAGTCCCCCTCGTGCCCCGGCGCGTCGTAGGTGGCGACGAGGTTTGCCGGCACTAGGACTTTGCGCCTGATATTTGCCTCATTTGCGCTAAGTTTTAGGTGCGAGACTAGCTGATAGACGCAAAGATCTGTGCAGTCGCCCAGCACTACAAAGGTATCAATCTGTGGATTTTGCGCGAGAAATGCGTTAAATTCGGCGCAGTAGGCCGCGCTCAGGGAGTTTTTGCGAAAGATTTTTATCTCGTCAAAAAACGGCAGATTGCGCAGCTGCGGTACCGTATTTGCGCCCTCTGTTCCCTTGACCGCGTGCGGCGGAAATGCGTCAAATTCCGCGCAGTTTGCCTCGTGGCTATCCTCGAGCAGCACGAGATTTCTCGCGCCCGCCGCGTAAGCCGCGCTAATAATTTGCGCTATAGCGTCCGCGATCGCGCCCACTCGCGGGCTAGCTAGCGGCCCGGTGCTGCAAAATCCCTCTATCATATCCACGCTGATAAAGGCGGTGTTTGCCGCGTCGCCCGCTAAAATTTCGCTAAATTTGATCTCCTTTAGCCCCTCAAACCACTCCGCTAAATCCTCTAAAATTTTCGCGTCAAATTTCATTTTTTCTCCTTGTTTTGGTTGTTATTATATTCGTTGTTCGGCTCGCCGAAACTAATCTCAAATCGCGAGCCGCCCTAAATTTCGCGTTCAAATTTAATCTCGCCCAAAGCGTCAAATTTCATCAAATTTACCCGTCTAGCCACGCGTCTTTGCTGGCAAATTTACGCAAAAGCTCTTTGGCTCAAGCTCGATTTCTATGCTGCCGCCGTGGGCTTGGACGATTTGCAGGCACAGGTGCAGGCCTAGTCCGTTGCCCTTTAGCTTGCTCGTTTTAAACGGCTCAAAGACCATGGCTTGGTTTTTGATCGGCACGCCGCTATCGGTCACGGCAAATTTATGCTCGCCGTCGCAGTATCGGTAGTCCACGCGCACCCAACCGTCATCATCCTCGTTTTCCTCGACCGCGTCGATCGCGTTAAACAGCATGTTTTGAAACACCATCGCGAGCAAATCGCGGTCGCCGACGTATGGCAGATCGGGGAAATCTAGGCTAAATTTGATCTCCTTGCCGTATGTGTAGCACTCTATGGCGGCCTCGCATTCGGATTTTAGCTCAGCTAGGTTAAATTCGCGCGCGTTTATCGTTAGGCCTTTTGTGAAAAGCAAAGTAGCCTTGATGATGCGCTCGACTCGCCAGATCGCCTTTTGCATCTGCTCGACGACCGGGCGAGCGCGCTCGTCAGCCTTTTTTATCAGCGTCGAGGCTAGCAGCGAGATCGAGCCCACAGGGTTGCGTATCTCGTGGGCTAGGTGGGCTGCGACCTGACCCATCGAGGCTAGGCGCTCGGTGCGCTTTTCGGTCGTTATGTCGGTTGCGGAGATGATTTTTTTGCCCTCTTTTTGGGCGATTTTGATGAGGTAGATTTGCCCCGCGGCGCTTATCTCGCCTTCATTTTGCGGGATAAATTTTAAAATTTGACCCAGTTTTAGGGCTTCTGAGTTTTGTAAAAATATCTCGCCCGCCTCGTCCAAAACCCAGATCGCGTTTGGCAAAATCTCCACGATATCTTTGATAAAGCCTTGCAAATTCGCATACGACGCGGTCAGGTTTTTGTACTCGCGCTCTATCAGATAGGTCTGCTCGATCAGGCTTTTTAGTCCGTCTTGGACGCTGGTTTTGTCGATCTGAGTCATAAAAGCTCCTCGAAATTTTCTAAATCAAAAAGTAAAATTCGCTCGTTTTTTAGGCGACCGACTTCGTTGCTAAAGCCGCTTTTGGAAAATAGCGCGACGGCGTCTGGCACAAAGCCTAGGCGCTCGCATTTTTTAAGGAGTAAATTTACCACATTTTTGCAAATTTTATGCTCTTTAAATTTAGCTTCTCCGACGATTATGCGCCCTTCGATGCTCAAAAATATATCTATCTCGATATTTTTTGCCCACAGGCTCCGCACCCGCGCGGGCTCCGTGCCTAGTCTAAACGCCAAAAGTTCGCGGCAAAGTAGCTCAAAGCCAAAGCCCGCGTACGAGTCGAACTCACGTCTGATGATCTCCATCAGCGCGGCCTTTTCGCTGTTTTTTAAAAGGTCTAAATTTGGCTCGATGAAATAAAACCAAAATCTAGTAAAATTGTCGTTAAAGACCACCTTATCCTGCGCCTTATCGCGCTCGAGTAGCTTTTTAGATTTTTGATATTTGCTTTTTATGCGCGGTTTTTCCAGCGTCTTTTCGATGTTGACTATGCCTGAGTTTATCGCGGCGGCGTAAATTTTTAGGATGAGAGGGCGGGGCAGAAATTTATTTAGAGCGTATTTTTTGCGGTCGTTTTTAGCAAGCTTGCAAAGGGCAAATTTAAGCTCGCTCTCAAAAGGCGCGTCAAAGCTAAATTTGAGTGACAGATCTTCAAATTTATCTAAAATTTCCTTTTCGATCGCCTCGAAAATATCGTAATAATTCGCCTCAAATTTGAGCGCGTCAAAGACTAGATGAAAGTAAATAAGCTGCAAGATATCAAGGTGCTTAAAGCGCGCGTAGCTTGATTTTAAGGCGTAGATTTTTGCTCCTTTTTAGCCCATTTTAGCACAACTTTGGTTATAATCTCTTTTTTTATAAGGAAAAATTTTGGTTAGCATCGACGAAATCAGGAAAAATATTATTTTAAAAAAAGGCGTGCGCTACTTTGACTACACGGCCTCAGGCCTAGCCTACGCGCCAATAGAGCGTAAGATCGCAAAATACCTAAAAACCTACGCCAACACCCACTCAGAAAGCGCTTCAAATGCGCTAAAGACACAAAAACGTTACGAAAAAGCAAGGCAAAGCCTAAAAGACGCGCTGGGGCTTGACGAGCGATTTTACCTGATCTGCGCCGGTTACGGCGCGACGGGAGCGATAAAGAAATTTCAGGAAATCATGGGGCTTTATCTACCGCCTATGAGCGCAAAGCGCCTAGGCGAAGAGGCGGTAAAGGGCGCAAATTTGCCCCTCGTCATCGTCTCGCCCTACGAGCATCACTCAAACGAGGTTAGCCTGCGCGAGGGGTTGTGCGAGGTCGTGCGCATACCGCTAAGCAAGAGCGGGGAGATAAATTTCGGTAGGCTAGATCAACTGCTCAAAATCAACTCAAAGCGCGAGATTATCGGCTCTTTTAGCGCGGCCTCAAACGTCACGGGGATAATCAGCGACTACAAAAAAATCTACGTGATGATGAAGCGATACGGCGCGACCGTGGCCTTTGACGCGGCTAGTTTTAGCTCGCACGACAACCTAGACGCCGACTACTTCGACGCGTTATTTCTCTCGCCGCATAAGCTTTTAGGAGGCGTGGGTAGCTGCGGACTGCTCGCGATAAAGAAGGAGCTGGTAAAATCAGACAAACCGACCTTTGCCGCGGGCGGGACGGTTAGCTACGTGAGCCGCAGTTCGCATTTTTTCGCGCCAAGCGTAGAGCGCATGGAGGAGGGCGGAACCCAGCACGTGATGGGGCTGATCAGAGCCGCGCTAGCATACAGACTGCGAAACGAAGTCGGCCTAGATGTAATAAAAAGCCGCGAAGACGAGCTAACAAAGCAGTTTTGCGAGGGGTTAGACGAGATCCCCGAGATCGTGAGCTACTGCCCGCGCGGAGTTCCGAGACTGCCGATTTTTGCTTTTAACGTGAAAGGCGTTTCGCCGTATGATTTCGCCGAGGCGCTGAGCGAAGACTACGGCGTGCAGACACGCGCGGGGTGTGCGTGCGCCGGTCCGTACGGACACGATCTGCTCGGACTAAAAGATGATCAGAAATTTGATCAAAAGCCCGGCTGGGTGCGCGTGAGCCTGCACTATTCGCACACGCCAAAAGACGTCGCATATCTGCTAAAGGCCATCAAAAAAACTATTAAAAAATTTAAAACCAAAAAGGAAAAGAAATGAATAAAATTTTAGCCGCAGCCATGTTTGCCCTTTGCGCCGTTTGCGCGCAGGCAAAGCCATTTAGCCCCGAGCAGTACGCAAAGGTACTGCGTGAGTACAACTCCGTCGCGGGCGCGAACAACTACTTTGAAAGCGGTAAATTTAAAGAGGAATTCGAGCTTCGCAAAAAATACTGCGACGAGGGTCTAAGAGATGCGTGCGGCGATCTGGGGCTACTCTACGTTACTGGTCTAGGCGCGCCAAGAGATAGCAAAAGGGCGGACGAACTACTCGAGTACGCTGCCAAAAACGACGAGTTTAAAGCCATATCGCAGTACTACGAAGCCGCACTTGACATAGCTCGCGCGGCGGAAAAGTACCCGGACGATAAGGTCGCGCAGCACCTAGGAGCCGAGTTTAAAAACTCGCTAGAGCAGTGCAAGGCGTACAAAGGCGACCGCCACGTGTGCTTCCGCGCGCTGGTGATTAGCGGTATGCTGCCAAAGGGTGAGGGCGGTCTTGGACTGTCGCAGGCTGAGTTTGCCAAGACGTGGGAGGACATCGTCGTGAGCGACATCGAGCGCAACGGCATGGACGACTCGAAGGTAAACTCGCTGGCAAAAGAGCTAGAAGGACTAGCGGCACGCTAAATTTGCGGGCTTTTACGGCGTAAATTTGTTTTTTTCGGCTAGGCGATCCGTCAAATTTGACCGTCCGCGCTTTGTCTTTTTGCGGGCGGCTTCGCGTCTCATGTAAATTTAGATTACTTGGCTCAAATTTGACGCGCCGGCAATTGCTAGGCTTAAATTTGGGTCGATTTTTGGGTAAATTTATCCAGCGGCGCATAATTTGCTTTTGCTCAAATTTGACCGCCTTTTACGGATAAATTTAGCTCGCTCCTGGTGGGCATTTTGCGGCTTGCGAGCTTTTGTCTGGCGGGCTTTACGGCTATCTTTACGGCGTAAATTTGCTAAATTTTGCTAGCGTTTGAGCAAATTCGGTCGTCAGGCTTAAAGCCTTTGCTTGCGCTTTTTTGCGCGCGGTCAAATTTACGCGCCCGCGCGGGTTTTTGCCCTGCTCAAATCTGACGTATTTTTACGCCCAGCTCAAATTTGCGCGGCGTTAATTTTTACGAATTTACAAAAACTTTGGAGAAAATTTAGATGCAAGATTTGCGCGAGTTTCAGGTCTTAGCGGGCGAGGTAAAAAACGTGAGATGGAATGCAGCTACGGATGAGTGCGTTTTTGAGATAGAGGGCGCGAAATTTAACGTTAAAAACCTCAAAGATCGCCTCGTGCCCCGCGAAAACGATCACCTTGCCATCGCCTACGACGGGAAAAACGAGGTTTGGAATTTTAAAAATTTGACCTCAGGCAAGTGGCTAAAAAACTACTCTTGGTGCGCGCATTTGATGATTTTTGAGGAGGCTGTGCTTAAGTTTTTGCCGAGGCCAGAACTTTATGGTTTTGTCTTGATGATACCAATTTTTTACCTATGCAATTATCTCCCGACGCCCGTCTCTTTATTTCTTATTTTTGCGGTTTTTATTTGTTTGCTTTTATCGGTACCTTTGATGTATACAGACGATAAAACCCCGACCGATAAGGCAAACGCGTATCTAGCTTTGAGAAAATTTTTAAAAGAAGCGGATTTGTAGTTCGTCGTCAAATTCGCCCGCCCAAAAACGCTGCCAAACGCGGCAAATTCGGCGTCTATTTTAAAATTAGCAGGCGAACGAGCGATCAAATTTGTAGGCGCGCAAATTTATATCGCTCAAATTTCGGGCGCGAAAACTTAAAATTTAAAAGGATTTAGCCTGCAAGAAACGCAAAACGGTTTAAAACTGCTCGGCGGCCGCGTAAATTCGCTTGAGTGCGTCTATAAAGACAAAAGCGGGTTTGATTATAGCTTTAGCTTGGAGGGTCAAATTTTAAGTGTTCGCTCACTGCAAAGCCCGCTCTTGCCGGTAAATGACGGCGATGAGATTCTGACGGTTTGCGATAAAAAGGGGCGGGTTTTGGGGCTAAAAAACCGCTCTTTAAACTCTGCAGCCTGGTATGCCTATGAGCCTAGCTCCTTTTTTGCGACTCTGTTTTTCATGCTGTTTTTGTTGTTTGTCGCGGTCGGCGTTTGGGCTGTTTTTTCGGGGTTTGACGAACGGCGGCCGCTTTTAGCGATTTGCTACTTGTTTTTGGTTTGGGCTCTCTTGCTTTTGCTTGGTTTAAATGTCACCGCGAGGCGTCTTTGGGCTTGCGCGTTAGGTCGGTGCTCGGCGCCGCAAAAGAGCCCAAGTCTAGTGGCGAGGTTAGCGGCGCGGTGCGTGACCTAAGGGTTTTTGAGGTAAAGGAGAAAATATTTTTCAACTACTTTCGATATAATATGTGTATAAAATATTAAAGGATTATTATGAGTAAAGAGTTAGAAGTTGAATTGACAAAAGATAGTGTGAAGCTTTCTGTCGGCAAAGAGCCAACGCAGGCATTAACAAGGGGGTTGGGTGATATTTTTGGCTTGGTAACTGAGTCCTTTGGAATTTTTAAGGATAAGATAAGAGAAAGAAGAAAAATAAATCAACTGAAATTTGCCAAGAAAATACAAGAGGAAGCAAAGAGCTTAAATCTAACAGTGGAACAATTTGCTAGTATAGACCTAAGAGAACTTGCGGTTATTGAACAGCATGCCATTTTAGAGGAAGATGAAACATTGCAAAGTATGTGGGCAAGACTTATTGTGGATTCTGTAAACAATAATGAAGATAAAGATAATTTGACTTTTATGAATATACTAAAAGAGATAACTCCCTTACAGGCAAAAATATTAAAATTTTACTATGAAGTCATAACTAATACAAGAGAAATACTTAATTTAAACAAAGTTCTTAAAGCAGTAGTCGTAAAGAACGAAATTTTAAGACATTTGGACATAGATGAAGATATTTTTACTTTCAATGCAAGCTCTCTTATGAGATTAGGATTAATAACACAATCAGACACTCCTAGCCAAGTTTTAATAGGCGGTGGAACCGTGCCAACCGGATACAATAAGACAACACTTACGCCACTTGGTTTTGAGTTTGTGAAAAAATGTATAGGCAATGTTTAGAGTCAAAGTATAACAGTCTCAATGCTTTTTCTTGCTTAATCATAGCTTTAATTTTACACATGTAATGCTAAAGTTTAAAATCTATCTGCGTAGTAGTTCTAGTATGCTTCACAAAAACGATATTTAGGCTTTGGCATGTTTTATTTTGCTATGCAAGCGAGATAAATTTAAGTCTGTTATACTTTGTTAATCATAAACGTATCCATTAAGCTCATTAATCTAACCTAAATTTCGCAAAAACTCCGCGTACTCTCTAGCTCCGCACTCTAAATCGTCCTGGCTTGATACGTAGTCCACGCCCGGGGTCTCCTCGGCGCCGTAAAATGCGAAAAAGTCGCGGTAATCGGCGCGAAAATAGTATTTAAACGCGAGCTCAAACGGCGTAAGAACCTCGCGCAAGCTAAAATGATAGCGTCCTTGCGGGCAGTAGTCGTTCTTTTTGATACCCGCAGTCACGGCTAGCGCGACCTTACGCCCCGCGATACCGTCCGAGCCGCGCCCATAGGCAAAGCCGTGCGTCATCACCGCATCGATCCATGATTTTAAAATCGGAGGACAGGAGAAGTTGTGAAGCGGAAACTGCAAAACGAGGGCGTCGTGGGCTCTGATGAGCTCTTGCTCTCGCGCGGCGTCGATATCGCCGCCCCCGTAAACCTGCGTCAAATCATGAACGCTAAAGCGCTGCGGCTCTTTGAGAGCCTCTTGTAGCAGGCGTTTGTTTATGACCGAGTTTTGGATGCCTGGGTGGGCTAGGATGATTAGAGTTTTTATTTTTCTCCTTTTTGATCAAGCAAATTTTAACCGTCGGCAAGCGCCGCCTCAAGCTCGCAAACACGCTGTTTCAAACCCAACGGGATAGATTTACACTAGACGAGGACGCGGTATCGCAAGGCTCGGGTTTCGGACTCCAACGAGGTAAATTTGCGCCGGTGGCACTACCGTAGAGCTATTAAGCACGGTGTTTCAAACTCCAATGGGGTAAATTTGCACTGTTGATGATAGGCTCGCCGCTCTCTTTTAGTGCCTCGTTTCAAACCCCATCGGAGCAAATTTTAGCGAACTTGGCTTAAATTTGGTCGGAGCATCGCGCGGGCTAGCGACGCAAATTTAGTGAATTTTTACAAAAACGCTTGTAGATTTTTCAAATTTTCTTTTATGGATGCCGGGCGGTAGAGTGCCGAGATAACGGCGATGTAGTCGGGATTTAGTGCGGCGATTTGCGCGATATTTGCTGCATTTATGCCGCCGATCACGCAAACGGGGATACGTAAAATTTCCTTTGCGCGCATTATAGTTTCAAATTTACAAAGCGGAGCGTTTGGTTTGGTCGGGCTCGCAAACACGGCGCCAAATGCTGCATATGAAGCGCCCTCATCCTGCGCTTTTAGGGCTAAATTTAGATCGTCATAGCAGCTAACGCCGATAAATGCGTCCTCGCCTAGGATCTTTCTAGCGGCCTTTACTCCGCCGTCATCCTTGCCGATGTGCACGGCGTTTGCGCCTATTTTGGCGGCAAATTTGACATCGTCGTTTACGATAAATCTCGCGCCGTAACGCTCGCAAAGCTCTTTTAGCGCAACAGCTACGCGCTCGTTTTTTGGCTCGATTTTAGTGCGGTACTGCAAAAGCTTCACTCCGCACTCTAGCAGCTCCCCGGCCTGCACTAGCACGCTGCTTTCGGGCGTTAGGATGTCGTCCGTGATAGCGTAAATTTTAGCCACGGTTTGCGCCGGCGGCTTTGTGATCTAGTAGCCGCACGCCGAAATTTGAGCCGTGGGCGTTTTTGATCGCGTTTGCGACGAAGGCTTTGGCGTGCCTGATCGCCGTTATCTCGTCTGCCCCGCAAGCTAGGGCGCATGCGATAGCCGTGGCGAAGCTACATCCCGCGCCGTGCATGATCGTAGGATGCTCTAGTGGCTCGCCAAATTTAACTATCTCGCCGCTTTTTTTATAAAGCGTGTCCTCGCAAATCTCGCTCGTTCGCGTGCGTTTTAGCACTACGTCGCAGGGCAGATCCGCACTTAAATTTAACCGCTCGCCGTCAAAATTTAACCCCAAAATGCGTGCTTCGTCTAAATTTGGCGTCGCGATGCGAGCTAGGCTTAAAAGCTCTTTTAGTGCGTTTATGGCGCCCTCTTGTAGCAACTTGGCGCCTGATTTTGCCACGCAGACTGGATCTATCACGGCTGGTATGCCGCGGTTTTGCTCTAGCCAGACCTTGACGCAGGCTATGAGCTGTTCGTTAAAGAGCATGCCGATCTTTACTGCGTCAAATTTTAGCTCGGCGCAGACTGCTTCTAGCTGCGCGTTTAAAAACTCTGGCGTTACGGGCATCACCGCGCTCACGCCGTTCGTGTTTTGCGCAGTTAGCGCTGTGATCGCAGTCGCGCTGTAGCAGTCGTAAGCCTCGCAGGTTTTTATGTCAGCTTGCACGCCGGCACCTCCGACGCTGTCGCTGCCTGCGATGATTAGGATATTTTTTTTAGTATTTTTCATTGTTTTACCTTGAGCGGTTTTTGTTAAATTTGTCTTTAGGCGAATTTATTTGTCGCCAAAATCCTTGCCGAACTCGACTCCAAGCTCCCTTAAATTTACGGGGCCGTTTCCTTGCGACTCCATCGGTGGCGGCGGAGTTTGCGGCTGCGTTTGTTTAGGCTGTTCGCTCGCAGGGTTTTGCTCGGTTTGATCGTTTTTGGTGGTGTTATTTTCGACTTTTTTCGACTTTTTCTTTGCTTTTTCGTCTTCTAGCTTTTTGCCGGTTAGGCACTCGTAAATTTCCGCGTGATTTTTCTTTGCCCAGTCCTCTTTGACGTCGATTTTTTGGTACTCTTTGCTGGTAGGCGCGGCTAGGCCGTTTTTAACTAGGGTTTTGTTTAGGATTCTGCTTTCGTCGCTTACTTCGCATAGCCATCTGTCGCCTAGATTTTTTAGCGTGAGCACGTAGTAGTTGCGCTCCGGACGAAATATCTTTTTTATCTCTTTGTCGTAGGATTTGGTGAAATTTTCCAGCTCTTTTTTATCTTTTATGCATTTTGCGCCGTCGTAAAATTTAACGTTTGCAAGCTTGCAAGGGGCGATCACAGCGGCGTTTAGCCTAAAGATAAAGGTATCGTAGTCTAAAATTTTTTCTAAAAACAGGATTTCTTTGGTGACTTTTTCGCGTTTGGATTTGGTTGTCTGCGTGATTTGCATGTCGGTAAACTGGGCTACCAAATTTACCGACAGCAAGGCTAAAGCGCAAATTTTAAGCAGAGTAAAAAATGCGCTTTTTTTCATTATTTTAGATCGTATTTTTCTAGCAGTTTATCGTAGCTGCCGTCTTTTTTCATTTCGTCAAGCGCGGCGTTTATTTTAGCGATTAGATCGGCTTGTTTGTCTTTATCAAATGCTATAGAAAAGCCTTCGCTACCGTCTGTTTCTTTATAAAACTCCTCAAGCTCCGGATTTTTCTTTAAAAAGCCGTAGCCGATCGAGTTATCTAGCACGACTGCGTCTATCTTGCCCTTTTTTAGTCCCATGATTAACGGAACCGGATCCTCGCCAGGTACGACTTTGGCGCCCGCGATAGCGTTAGCGGCGATCTCTTGGACCGTACCTTGTTGTACTCCTACTTTTTTGCCGTTTAGTGCGTCTTTGCTCGCGATAGCGTCGTTGCCTTTAGCGCGCAAGTAGATGTTTTCCGTCGCATAGTAAGCCTGCGTGAAATCGATAGATTTGCGTCTATCGTCGGTCGCGCTCATCGCGCTTGCTACGGCGTCGATCTTGCCTGTTTTTAGAGCGGGGATGAGGCCGTCAAAGCTCATGTTTACGATCTTGTACTCAAAACCCGCGCGTTTAGCGAGTTCGGCCACTAGATCCATATCAAAGCCCGTGATCTTATTTTGCTCGTCCACGTACTCAAACGGCGGATAGTTGGCGGCGGTACCGATCTTTAGCTCGGCGGCGCCAAGCGTAGCTAGAGCCGCTAAAAGCAGCGCAAAAATCTTTTTCATTTTCTCTCCTTTAAAATTTGGTTTCAAATTTAAGCCCGCATTTTGGTGCGGGCTCGTAAATTTATTTTAGGCCGTATTTTCCCATCATCTTGTCAAATTCGCCGCTCTTTTTTAGCTCCTCTATTGCGGCGTCTATCTTGCCGATTAGCTCTAGGTGTTTGCCTTTATTAAACGCGACCGCAAAGCCCTCGGTGCCGTCTGGAAGCTTTAAAAACTCTTCTAAATCAGAGTTTTGCTTTAGGTACTCGTAGCCGATCGGGCTATCTGTTAGCACGACGTCGATTTTGCCCGCTTTTAGCGACAAAATCGCAGCCGCTACGGTTTCTGCAGGCACGGCTAGGTCGCCGCAGATGGATTTAGCTGCGCTCTCTTGTAAGGTGCCTATTTGCGCGCTTATTTTTTTGAGATGCATATTGGTCGCATTTACGTCGGTGCCTTTTTTGCGGATGAAAAGATTATCCGAAAAATAATAAGGCTTCGTAAAATCGACCGATTTTCTTCTCTCCTCGGTCGCGCTCATACCGCTTAGCGCGGCGTCTATCTTGCCCGTTTTTAGAGCAGGGATTAGCCCGTCAAAGCTCATGTTTTGCACGTCAAATTTGACGCCTATTTTCTTGCCGACGGCTTCTATCATATCGATTTCAAAGCCTACGATCTTGTTGTGCTCGTTGATATACTCAAACGGCGGATAGTCCGCGCTCGAGCCCACTCTTATCGTTTGTTGTACCACTACGGGGGTTGCCTCGTTTTTTACTGCGGCGTCTTTGCTTGCTTTTTCATTCGAGCTT
The DNA here is from genome assembly GCF_000313615.1 of Campylobacter showae CSUNSWCD. Lineage (NCBI taxonomy): Bacteria > Pseudomonadati > Campylobacterota > Epsilonproteobacteria > Campylobacterales > Campylobacteraceae > Campylobacter > Campylobacter showae. The sequence continues at coordinate 162,410 of NZ_AMZQ01000002.1, forward strand.
TGACCGCAACCTGAAAGCATCAAAGCGGCGGCTACGAAAACGAAAAGTTTTTTAAATTTGCCGGCGGACGAAGCCGCAACGATGTTTTGTGACATTTTGACCTCCTTTTAGTGGTTTAAAATTTTACCTAGAAAATCCTGCAAACGCTGATTGCTAGGGTTTTCGAAAATATTTTTAGGCGTGTCGTCCACGGCTATTTTTCCGCCGTGCATGAAAAATATCCTATTGGCCACGTTTTTGGCAAAGCCCATCTCGTGCGTGACGACTAGCATCGTGATACCCTTTGCTGCGACGTCTTTCATGATGTCTAGCACCTCGCCGATCATCTCGGGATCTAGCGCGCTCGTTGGCTCGTCAAAGAGTATGACCTCGGGATTCATCGCTAGGCTTCTAGCGATTGCTATACGCTGCTTTTGACCGCCTGAGAGCTTGTGCGGGAAGGCATATTTTTTATCGCTTAGACCCACGCTTTTTAGTAGCTCGTCGGCTCTTGTTTCCGCGCTTTCTTTATCTAAAATTCCTGCTTTTATCGGAGCTAGAGTTAAATTTTGCAAGACGTTTTTGTTTGCAAAAAGATTAAAGTGCTGAAAAACCATGCTCACTTTTTGACGGATTTTATTTATATCCGTTTTTTTATCCGTTATATCCTCGCCGTTTATCTTGATGTGCCCGCCGCTTGGCTCTTCCAGGCGGTTTATGCAGCGTAAAAATGTACTCTTGCCGCCGCCGCTCGGGCCTATGATAGCGATGATTTCGCCTTGTTTGATATCTACGCTGATATCGTCTAGGACGCGCAAATCGCCGTAATTTTTACTCAAATTTCTAATCTCAATCATGGCGATTTAGTCTCCTCTCTAAAATTTTAACCAAAAACGTAAAGAACTTCACGCTGACGTAGTAAACTATACCCGTGAAAATGACGGGCTCTGGGCTATAAAACACCGCTTGCAGACTCTTACTTTGCATCGTGATATCGATGACGCTAATGTAGCCAACGACTGACGTCTCTTTAAAAAGCGAGATAAATTCGTTTGCAAGCGCAGGCAGGATGTTTTTGGTCGCTTGTGGGAACACCACCTCGCGCATCGAAACGTAGTAGTTTAGACCCATAGCCCTTGCGGCTTCCATTTGCCCTTTATCGACGCTATTTATGCCGCTACGCACGATCTCTGCGACGTAGGCGGAGCTGTTTAGCCCGAGCGCGATTAAAGCGACGTAAAAGTTATCGCTCCAAGTCGCGAAAATCACGACCGAAAATATAAGAAGCTGCAAAATAATCGGTGTTCCGCGTAGGATATCTACGTACTCGTCGATGAGAAAGCTTAAAATTTTGATATTTAAAAACTTTAAAAACGCCAAAATAAAGCCCAAAGTCACGCCTATAGCCGTGCCGCCTATGGTGAGTCCCAGCGTCACGCCGTAGCTTTTAAGGTAAGCTAGACGTTGCGCCTCGTTTAACTCCGTCGGATAAAAATAGTAAACGCCCGCGGAGACGATGACGACGAAAAACAGCGCCCTGAAAAATTTTTCGTTTAGCATTTCTTAAACCTTAAAAGTGTAATGAGGGTTAATAATACGAAAAAAAATATAAATTTAACCTTTTTTACGTGAAAAAATTATCTTTTAAACAAATTTATCATATTATCGTAACTCAAATTTAAAGAACCGAGGGAAATTTAATGGACTATGCACGCTATATCGCCATCGCGCTGTATTTTGGATTTTTACTTTTCGTGGGGCGATACTCTTATAACAAAAACGCCAATATGGGCGAATACCTGCTCGATAATCGCCGCCTAGGGCCGGTCGTAACCGCTCTAAGCGCCGGAGCTAGCGATATGAGCGGCTGGATGCTGCTTGGCGTGCCGGGCGCTCTATATGCCACGGGACTAGCGACGATTTGGATGGTTTTGGGGCTCGTTATAGGCGCGTATTGCAACTATCTATTTTTAGCAAAGCGTTTGCGCGTCTATACTGAGGTTGCGAGCGACAGCATCACGATCCCGGATTTTTTACAAAATCGCTTCAAGGACGAGACTAAAATTTTACGCATAGTCTCAGGTCTTTTGATTTTGATATTTTTCACGCTTTACGTTAGTAGCGGGATAATCGCGGGCGGCAAGAGCTTTGAGAGCTTTTTTGGATTGGATTTTAAATTCGGCGCTATTTTTACGCTCGCTATCGTCGTTTTTTACACGTTTTTCGGCGGATTTCGCGCGGTTTGTATCACGGACGCGTTTCAGGGTATGTTGATGTTTTTGGTGCTTGTCGCCGTACCCGTAGTCGCGTTTTGTAATCTAAATTTGCCAGACGGCGCTACCTTGTGGAGTGAGGTGGCAAAATACGGCAAAAACCACCTAAACGTCTTTTACGACCAGACTTTTTTAAGTATCTTAGGACTCATGGCGTGGGGGCTTGGATACTTCGGGCAGCCCCACATCATCGTTAGATTTATGGCGATACGAAGCTCAAAAGAGCTAGCCCAAGCGCGCCGCATCGGTATAGGCTGGATGGCGATAGGCTTAGCTGGAGCTATGATGAGCGGGCTTATCGGCTTTGTGTATTACAGTGAGTTAAATTTGCCTCTGGCAGATCCTGAGAAGGTCTTTTTGCAGCTTGGCGAGACGCTGTTTCATCCGTTTTTCGTGGGTATTATCATTTCAGCCGTGCTTTCAGCCATCATGAGTACGATTTCTAGCCAGCTTTTGGTTAGCGCAAGCTCGGTGACGCAGGATTTTGTATTTGCCTTTTATAAAAAAGAAATTTCGCAAAAAACTCAGGTTGCAGCCGGCAGATACGCCGTCGTGGCCGTCGCTCTGGTGGCTACCGCGCTTGCTTTTAGCTTTAACGAAAGCGTGCTAAACGTCGTGGGCTATGCATGGGCCGGCTTTGGAGCGAGCTTTGGGCCGGTGCTGCTTTTTAGCCTTTATTGGCGCAAGATGAGCGCGCTAGCGGCGCTTCTAGGTATGATAACGGGTGGGGCGACGGTGATCGCGTGGATCGCGCTGGGGCTAAATTCTTACGTTTACGAGATACTGCCGGGCTTTGCGGTCTCTTGCATCGTGATTTATTTAACAAGCCTCTACGGCGACGCTATAGACAAGATGAGCAACGAGCCAAACTCGGCCACCGTACAGGATGAATTTGAAAAAATGAAAACGAGGCTATAAATGCAAAGTAGCGTAAAATGCGGCAACTGCGGCGCCGAGGTCGATGTAAATTTGGCTCTAAAAACCGAGCTTGAGCTTGAAATGAAGCAAAAAATGGCGGTGGCTAGGCGGGAATTTGATAAAGAGATTGAAACTAAAAGAGCCGAATACAAGGCGCATTTAGATGCTTTAAACGCGAAGGAAAAAGAATTCGACGCTAAATTTGCCGCAGCCCTAAACGCTAAAAAAACCGAGCTTGAAAACGAAATAAAAACAAAGCTCGAGGGCGAAAATTTAAACATAGTAAATGCCCTAAAAAACGAGCTTGAAGCAAAGTCAAAGCAGATAAACGAGCTAAATTTAAAGACGCTTGAGATAGAAAAACTAAAACGAGAAAAGAGCGAGTTTGAAAGCGCGCTGATGGCTAAAACCGAGGCCGAGCTAAGCAAACGCCTAAACGAGGAAAAAGAGCGGCTGGGCAAGGCTCTAGCCGAGCAAAACGAGCTAAAATTTAAGCAAAAAGACGAGCAACTAGAAGCGCTAAAAAAGCAGCTAAACGAGGCGCAAAGGCGCATAGAGCAGGGTAGCGAGCAACTACAAGGCGAGACGCAAGAGCTCGCCATCGAGGCGTGGCTACGGGAGAAGTTCGTATTTGACACCATAGACGAGGTCAAAAAGGGCGCAAACGGCGCGGACGTGATGCAGATCGTAAATACCCGCGAGGCGCAAAACTGCGGCAAAATCTACTACGAGAGCAAACGCACGAAAAATTTTTCAAACGAATGGATAGAAAAATTTAAGGCCGATATGCGCGCATCGGGCGCCGACGTCGGGGTACTAGTTAGCGAGGCTCGCCCAAAGGAACTAGAGCGTATGGGGCTGGTTGACGGCGTATGGGTGTGCAACTACGAGGAGTTTAAGGCGCTTTGTTTCGTGCTAAGACAGGGCGTCGTGGAGCTAAATTTTGCACGAAACTCCGCGCAAAACCGCTCGAACAAGATGGAGATGCTCTACTCGTATCTGGTTAGCAACGAGTTTAAGATGCGCATCGAGGCCATCGTGGAGGGCTTTTCTGCGATGAGCGAGGAGCTGGAGCGCGAGAAAAACGCGATGAAACGCATCTGGAAGAGTCGCGAAAAACAGATCGAAAAGGTGCGCGACAACGCGATCGAGATGTTTGGCTCGATAAAGGGGATCGCGGGAAATGCGATAGGGGAGATAAAGACGCTGGAGCTGGGGTTTGATGCGGGCGAGGAGTAATTTTTTATAAATGATGGATTTTAGGCTTTAAAATTTGAAATCCGCTTCGGTTACGTATTTCATCAATTTGCGTAATTTCTATGAATAAGTATGAGACATAGTATTGATGCCCAAAGACATTCCTTGCGGAGCAATCTTATTTGTTAGCTTCATTTTTTTATCCTTTTAAAGTTAATTTTTTTATTTGTTTTGTCGTATAGAAATACCATTAAAATAAATAAAAATGGATATATAAAAACATCAAATTTAAAGCCGCCATAAACAAACATATCAATGAAATCAGAGAAGAATTTGGCACAAGTTGGCATATAAAACAAAATAAAACTTATGCTTCTAATGGCAAAAACAAAAAATAATATTATCGTTATAAATAAAAAATATAAAAAATACTCTTTTGCATATATGTATATAAACATCAGAAAACAGCCTGAAAGAATTATCATAAGATGTGGCGCTAAGTCTATTTTTGAGATATTAATTTGTTTTAGAGTGCTGTTTTTATCTATGAAAATATAAAGAATAAACAATGGCAATGATATTTTAATAATCAAATAAGCTAAGTTATATACAAACAAATCAAATCTATTTGCGATATTAATATTGAGACAATAAAACAAGCAAAGTAAAATGATAAGAATTTTATACTTACTAAAATTCATTAAGTTTTTTTAAAACTACGCCACGTCTAATAGCAATAAATCCAAGTTCTTTGCTTTGGATCTCTGTAAATAACCAAAATAAAATAGTTTTCATAATTATATAACCTTCTGTTTTTTATCACTGTTTATGTTTGGGCTACTGCTAGATTTAGATCTCTTAAATTTCCGCTGCTTTGCGAATTTGTCTGACTGGTTTGCTCTCAATTCAGATTATATCATTTTTATATTTTTGAAGAGATGGTGTCTGCATTAAAATATATATCGGCCACCTTTTGCTCTTTATCTTTGCTTTCAGTGTAATTTCCTTTAAGCATTACGATATTGCTGTTGTCTGAGTCGTTATTTATTGTTTAAAGTTTTTGCATCTGCGGGCTTTAAACTTTTTAGCTCATTTTCTTGGGGTATGCCGCCGCTTTCACAGCGCTCGCAAATCGCGCTCACATCATCCCCGAAACACGTTCGTTTTAAATAGACCCGAGTGATGGCGAAAATGAGGTAACGCCTTTAGCTTTTTACTTTGGTGCGCCGCCTTGTTGGCTGTTTTAGGGTGCTTGCCGCGCCACGTCGTCGATTTTTAAAATTTAGCTCGCATCGACATAAATTTTATACTTGCCGCAGTGGGTGCAACGAAACAGATAGCCCGCCATATCGCCGCCCGCGACGAGGTAATCACGCACGTCCTCTACTGCAAATTCCTCGCGCAAGGCGTAGTCTGCAAAGACTTCATCGGCAATACCCATCTCCTGCAGTTCCTTCGTGCCTACGTCGCCCAAAAACTCGCAGTAATCGTCGCAGCAAGCAAGCCAGTGTTCCCCTTGCCAGCTAAAATATCCAGGCGTCCTTTTAAATAGCTCCTCGGTTTTGCTCTTCGCGTCCGCAACGCCCGGCGGCAGAGGGTCGGCGTCCTGGATAAAACTGGCGTCAAATTTCGCCGCAGCCGCACCGCTAGCGATGCAGTGCGGGCAAAGGCAGTTCACGTCCTCCACGCAGTAAACGCTACTGCAATAATACACGTCCGTCGCTTGCTCGCAGCACTCGCAAACCACGCTCGCGTCGTCCTTAAACACGCCTGTTTTGAAGGGATCCGGGTGGTAGCGAAAATGAGGCAGGCTTTTTAGCTTTTTGCTTTGGCGTGCGGCTTCGCTCGCGGTTTTTGGGCGTTTTATCGCTCCCGCGTCGCCGTTTTGCGCATACTGCTTTAGATAGCCGAGCTTTTTAAGCTGCTTTCTGTCCTTTGGATCGCAAATTTGATCAAGCAGCTCGCAAGCGCTCTTTTTAAGCCCCAGCAACTCATAAACGTCCACTAGCACGAGCTTTGCCTCTTTTTCATCGCATTTTTCGAGCTCGTCTTTGAACTCAAATAGCGCCAAAATACTCGCCGCGCCGCCGTCTGTGTCCCAAAACGCCTTTTGAAGCGCGATATATTTTTCTCTAAATTTGTCCATTTTCTCCCCTTAAATTTGCGGTTGCGTGCGGGATTATCTTTAAATTTTACCGAGCAGACCTGCTATTTTTTGGATCAAATTTTACTCAGCGCACATCGCCTTGAGCTTAGCAAGATCTAAAATCAAACTATGCGAAAATGCATCTATCACGACTCCGGCGTATTTGCCCTCAGCGCCATCTAGCATCGCGGCGTAGTCTTTTAGGCGCAGATTTATCGCCTCCTGCTCGGCGTCGTTTCGCCATCTCATCATCTCGGTTCTACTGGAAAACGCCGGAAAATAGCTAAGCCCGCTCTCCTCGTCTTCTAGTAGGACAAATTTGATATTTGAGCCCTCTTCTTCATAAACTGCGCTACCGTCTGGTTTTGCTAGGGCTTGGTTTATGAGTACGGGCGCCAAAAACTCGGCCTTCTTTAGCGCTGCTATTAGCGCCTTTTCGCTCTGCTCGCCGCCGTCTAGTAAAAACGCGTCTATGAAGTCGTTTAAATTTTCGTTCATCTTTTACCTTGGATTAAATTTGGCATATTATACATTTTTGCGTTTTTAAATCAAAATTTAGCAGTAAATAAGCTTTGCGTTGCTATAATCACAACCTCACTTCAACTGGCGGGTTCATAGCTCAGTTGGTTAGAGCATCCGGCTCATAACCGGATGGTCCCAGGTTCGAGTCCTGGTGAACCCACCACTTCAATTTATCTTTATCAAATACTTTAAAGTACATCGTCTTATTATATTATAAGTTTGTTCGGTACATATAAAACATTTGTAGGTTTGTGCTTGCACGATCGAGGCAGGCTGTCAAAAAACGTCGCTAATAAAGTGACCTAACAACAAATGCGGTTAATATTTCAAAACTTCAAATTCTATTTGGGATTTGATTGAAAATTATTTCAATCAAAATTCACGTATGTATTTAGTAAAGTTTTTATGTTTAAATTTTAAATTTAACCAACCTATACGTCGGATCAAACCTAAACGCAAGCAAATTTTGCAAAATCCCAAAAAGGCACATAAAAGTAACGAAGCTACTGCCGCCGTAACTGTAAAACGGCAGCGGAATGCCCACCACAGGCGCAAAGCCGATCGTCATCATGATATTTATACTCACGTAGATAAAGATAAGTACCCCGATCCCAGACGCCATCGTTTGCGTGAAATAATCATCCTTTAGCCCGTAATTTAGGCTGAGTAAATGAGCTATCAGCGCTCCGTAAAAGCTAAGTAGCGCTAGCCCCCCGTAAAATCCGTATCGCTCAATCGTGTAAGCAAAAATAAAATCGCTAGTCGAAATGGGTAAAAATTTAAAATGCGTTTGCGTAGCTTCGTCTTTTGGCTTGCCTTTTAGTCCGCCGCTGCCGATAGCGATGATGCTCTGGCGCACGTGATAGTTGGACTCCTCGCTTAAAAAATCAGTAATGCGCTTTTTTTGATAATCGTGTAAATTTTCGTAAATCACGGGCGCAGAAAGTAAAACCCCGGCAAATATCACGACCCAAATTTTTTTATTTACCCCGATGATAAAAAGTACGGCGTAGCCCACGATGAGCAGTATCAGCGCGGTGCCCAGATCGGGCTCTTTTAAAATCAGTACGAAAGGCAAAAGGATATAAAGGCTAAGGCGTCCAAAGTCTTTAAGTCCGTATCCCTCTTCGCTGGGCGGGCGCTGTTTGATGAGGTAGCCTAGCATCAAAAGAAGTGCCGGTTTCATGATTTCAGAGGGCTGAAGCGTAAAGTGGATAAAAGGAAACTCTAGCCATCTTTTTGCGCCCAGTTTGCTTGCACCAAAAAGGTCGACGCAAATGAGCAACACGACGCAAATCCAGTAAAACAGCGGTATGAGCCAGGCGATCTTGCGAATGGGAAGCAAAAAGAAAAATAAAAACGCCGCCAGCCCCACGCCAAAATATACAAGCTGTTTGCCGGCCAGGATAGAATTTGCCTCAGAAACCAAAATGTATGATAAAATAATAATAGGAAGTATCAAAAATGGCTGAACGAAGTCAAAATGGGTTAAAATTCGCCTATCGAGTCTTATCAAAAATTTGCCTTTTTTGAGCGATTATAGCATTTTAAAGGAAACAAATCTAAAAATGACGGAAAAAGAGATCAAAATTTTAGATGATACGCAGGCGAGGGCGGATACGTTTTTGGCCGCTGAGCTAAACGTCGCTAGAAACCAAGCGCTAAATTTGATAAAAAGCGGGTTGGTTAGCGTAAACGGCAAGCTGCTAAATAAGCCATCAGCTAAGCTAAATTTGGGCGATGTTTTGAGGATCAAATTTGAGCAAAACGAGCCTGAGACGGCTAAATTTGAAGCGGAATTTGAAGTGCCGATCATTTACGAGGATGAGGATTTGCTCGTGCTAAATAAACCGGCAAATTTAGTCGTCCATCCCGCTCCTAGCGTCAAGGAGCCCACGCTTGTGGATTGGCTCGGTGCAAAGGGGTTTTTGCTATCAAATTTAAGCGGGCAAAGTAGGGCGGGCATCGTGCATAGGCTAGATAAAGGCACTAGCGGAGCTATCGTCGTAGCTAAAAACAATGCCGCTCACGCCGCGCTTTCAAGTCAGCTAAGCGACAAAAGCATGGGGCGCATATATCTAGCGCTAACCGATCTGCCGCTCAAGCAAAACTGCACCGTTGAGCGAGCTATCGGGCGAAACCCCGCTAACCGCCTAAAAAAGGCGATCGTATCGGATGGTCGCGCGGCAAAAAGCGCCTTTGCAAATTTGCTTTTTAGCGAATTTGATGGCTCCGTGCAGGGCAAAAACGCGGGCGTAAATTTGATCGCGGCAAAGCTTTTTACAGGCAGGACTCATCAGATCAGAGTGCATCTAGCTAGCCTAAACCGCCATATTTTGGGCGATGCTTTATACGGTTTTAAGAGCGAAAAGGATAAAATCGGCCGAGTAATGCTTCACGCCTACGGGCTATATTTCACGCATCCGCGCACGGGCGAGCAAATGAGCTTCATCGCGCCTATTTGGGATGATTTTAGTGAAATTTTACTTATCAAATTTAGCAAGGAGAGTATAGATGAAAAGATTGATTTTATGGGGCTTAGCGAGCTCTTTAGCCATTGTGATGAGTGGATGCGTATCCTCTAGTGGGCCTGCGCAAGTAAATGCAAATTTGCCTACCGTCCAGAGCCTAAAAACTATAAGCGATATGACCGAAGTTGGCTTCGAGTGGACTCCGACTCCTACCTCAAACGTCGCCGGCTACTACCTATACCGCTCAAATCCGAACGAAAACAACGGCAAAATGAAAGTCGTAGCCGATATAAAAGACCGCTTTGCTAGCCATTACGTGGATGCAAATTTAGCTCCCGAAACGACATATACCTACGAGATGAGGACATATAGCGATAGCAAACAAATTTCAGGCCCCGGTATGGTGGTTAGCGCCACTACTAAGGCGCTTATGGATTCCGTGCCTTTCGTTAGAGCGCTTACGAATTTACCCGAACGCGTTAAACTTATCTGGAGACCGCATCCAGACCTTCGCGTGGCGTCTTACGTCATCGAAAAAGCCGATATAAATAAAGAAAACTGGAGGCAAATCGCCGAGGTAAAAGGTAGGTTAAACGCCGAATATATCGATGACGACGTAAAATCAGGCAGAAGCTATAAATATAGAGTTTTTGTAAAAACCACTAGCGGCACGATCTCAAAGCCTAGCGAGATTGTGGACTCCACGACAAAGCAGCTGCCAAGCGAGGTCGTAAACGCGCAGGCTACTCAAAACGTGCCTAAAAAGATTATCTTGACGTGGGACAGCGTGGCTAGCGACGATTTTGGCTACTATAAAATTTACAGCACGTCAAGCAAAATTATGCCATACACCTATCTCGTCAAAACCACGTCAAACAGCTACGAGGATCTCATAAACGAAAACGGCGCGACTAGATACTATAAAATCACCATCGTCGATAAAGACGGCCTAGAGTCTAAAAAACCTAGCGAACCTATCATCGGTATGACGCTAGGAGCTATCGATGCGCCGGTCGTATCCTCTATCGTGGCCGACAGCACAGCGGTTAAGCTTACGTGGAGCGCCTCTGATAAGGCCAGAAGCTTTACCGTTATAAGAGACGGCGGCGGAAGCGAGCAGAAATTTACAAATATAACGGGCAATGAATTTGTCGATAATAGCGTTGCTTACGGGCAAAAATATAGCTATAAAGTGATCGCCGTAGATGAATACGGCATTAGCTCCGACGCTTCTCAAAAAGCAGAGATAGCCGTCGAATAATGCCCAATTTTATAGCTAAAAACGTAAATTTTACTCCAAAAGAGTGCGGCGAGATAAGCTTTTTGTGGGGGGCTCGCGGCAGGCAGAGCGTTAGCCTCGTTTATACCAAAAGCTCTAGCGAGGAGTTTTTTATCACGCTAAAAAAGCGCGAAAACGACTGGGTCGTAAAAGGCGAAAAGCTAACAAAGCCTGCTAAAATAGGGCTTTTGCAAAATGCTTTGGTTAAATTTAAAGAGCTTTATTGCGATCAAATTTTAAGCGAAGCCATCGCGGTAAAAAACACGCGCCTCACGCAAAAAGACTCGGCGATCTTTGATGTGAGCGAGCTGCTGGAAAATTTAAAACAGAGCGAATTTGAAAGTAAATTTATCGAGATCGGATTTGGCTCAGGTAGACATTTGCTATTTCAGGCAGAAAATAACCCAAATACCCTAGTTATCGGCATCGAAGTCTATAAGCCCTCGCTCGAGCAGGTTGCAAAGCTGGCAAAAGCTCGAAATCTAAACAACATTATGCTCGTAAACTGCGACGCGAGGCTGCTTTTATCGCTTGTGGAGTCAAATTTTATAGATAAAATTTTCCTTCATTTTCCGGTGCCTTGGGATGACGCTCCTCATAGACGCGTGGCGTCGGCTAAATTTGCCCTGGAGTGTGAACGAACGCTAAAAGCGGGCGGCAAATTTGAGCTAAGAACCGATAGCCGCGAGTATGCGGACTTTACTTTGGCGCAAATTTTAAATTTGAGCAACGCCGACGTGCAAATTTACAAAAACCGTGATCTAAAAATAAGCAGCAAATATGAAGACCGCTGGAAAAGGCATCAAAAAGATATTTACGACGTTATCTTTACCTGCGAAAAGCAAAGCGAACCTAGAGCTGATCGAGGCGAGCTAAAATTTGAAAACGGCTACGACGCGAGCAAGGTTGCGGCCAAATTTAGCAACCAAACGATAAAAGAGGATGATTTTTTCTTGCATTTAGAGGAAAAATACGAAAAAGACGGCGAAATTTTGATTCGCGCCGCGTTTGGCGCATTTAACGCGCCAGAGCATTGTTATGTTTTGCTCAGCGAAAAAGGCGCAGAATATTTTATAAAAAAGCCGCTTGTTACGGCTGAAAATTTAAAGGCGCATCTTGCGTTAAAGGAGTATTTGGCGGATGCAAAAAATAATTAGCGCAAGCGGGCTTTGCCTAGGATACGAGGGCTGCGAAAAGCTCATAACGGACGCGAAATTTGACATTTACGCCAATGATTTCGTTTTTATCACCGGTCAAAGCGGTAGCGGCAAATCAACGCTTTTAAAATCTTTTTATGGCGAGATAAAGCCAAGTGCTGGCTCGCTAAACGTCTGCCTAACCGATATGATGAATCTTGGCGGGCAAAATCTAGATAAACTGAGACAGCGCATAGGAGTGGTCTTTCAAAACTACCGCCTGATAAGCGAATGGAATATCGAAAAAAACGTGATGCTGCCACTAATGATAAAAGGCCTTAGCGCTAACGTTTGTAAAAATCAGGCGACCAAGCTGTTAAAGCACGTAAATTTGCTCCACAGAGCGCACAAATATCCAAATGAGCTTAGCGGCGGCGAACAGCAGCGAGCTGCGATGGCTAGGGCGCTCGCGCATAATCCAAATTTACTACTTTGCGATGAGCCGACGGGTAGCCTTGATGAATACTCAAGCGACGTTATCTGGGGACTTTTGCACTCGGCTAAGGAGTTTTTGGGTACTTGCATCGTGGTCGTCACGCACAAAGTACCAAGCTCGCTAAGAGTACCCTACAGACATCTTGCTATAGAAAATGGACGCCTATATGAAATTCTTTAAAAACCACTTAAGCACTATAATTCCGCTTATGGCGCTACTCGTGGGCATTCAGTTTATATTGCTAGTCGGGCGAGTGGTGGACGAGTACGAGTCTGTGATGAACAAAGACTACAGTATCATCATCGTGAGCCAAAATGAGCTAAACGCTACCGACGTAAAGCCGCTAGTTTATACCTTCGAATCGCTTGAGCCGCTTAGCTCAAAGCCCGTACTAGAGAAGCTCTCTAAAGATATTTCATCAAAAAATATCGCCGTTTTGCAAAACGCTTTGCCTAATTTTTACTCGCTAAAGCTAAATGCCTTTCCAAGTACCCAATATATGCAGGAAATCAAGGATAAAATTTCAAAGATTAACGGCGTGAGCAGGGTTGAGACATTTTCAAAAACGCACGATAAAATTTATAAAATCATGCAGCTGATTAAAAATATTTCGGCGATATTTTCGGGGTTAATCGGGTTAATCGGGCTTATGCTTATCGCAAAACAGATGCGAATTTGGCTATACGAGCACAAGGAGCGCATAGAGATAATGACGCTGCTGGGAGCTCCGTCGTGGCTAAAATCGGGCGCGTTATACAAAAACGCGCTGTTTGATTCGTTTATAGCGACCGTTTTGGTGGCGGTTTTTTATATTATTTTGCCGGATTTGCAGCCTGTTAAAGAGGTCGCTGCGGATCTAAATATAAATTTGCCAGCGATTGATCTGCTTTACGAGGGTGGAGTACTGCTAGGCGTTTCGCTTGTGATTAGTTTTTTAGCCGCTTATCTCGTAACCAGAAAAGCAACGGCGATATGAGAAAAATTTACGTTTTGCTGGCCGCCATGATTTGCTTAAACGCAAGCACGGGCGAAAAGATAAAAAATCAAACGACCTATCTCGAGTCCTCAAAAGAGCTTGAAAAGCAGCTAAATAAAAAGCTCGACGACCTGGCCGGCGACATACTCGGCGGCGAAAAAAGCGTCAAGCAAACCGACGATAAGATGAAAGAGCTCATCGTCCAAATAGCGCAGCTGGAAAATAGCGCTAAAAGCGCAGGCAACGAGCTTGATGAGCTGGTAAATCAAAATAAAAATTTAACCCAAAATCAAAAAGATATCCAAAAAAGTATCGTGCGTATCATATCAGACGAGTTTTCTTTCGACCTTATAATGCCAAAAGAGTACGAGGAGGGCGTGGATAGTATCATTGCGACTGAGATTTTAAGCAAGCTAAACTCGGTGCTAAAGGATGATTTTAACGAGCTAGCCAAGCAGTACGAAAGCACGCAAAATTTGATAAAAACCCAAAACGACAAGATCGACGGTATAAAGTCAAATTTAAAAACCTTTAAATTTAAGCAAGCCGAGCTAGTTTCTTTGCAAGATAAGCAGATGAAAACGCTGGCAAATTTAAAGCGGGATAAGGAAATTTATCAAAAGCAGCTTTCGCGCCTACAAGCTCAACAAGATGAGATCAGAAAGACTCTAGAAGAGCTAAAAATCGTCGCCAAAAGAGAGAGCGAGGAGGCTAAAAAAGCTCTGGCCGCACAAAAAGCGGCTGAGGCTAAAGCTCAAAAAAATAAGAAAAATAAAAAAGGCGAGGCCGCGGCAAGCGCATCTGAGGGCGACGTAAAGCAGTTTGGTTCGAGCTATCAAACGAGTCTTGTGAAAAAATACAGCGGTGAAAAGACTATCGCACCACTTGACGGCTTTACGGTTAAGCAAAAATTCGGCAACTACGTAGATCCCATCTATAACATCAAAATTTTTAACGAATCGGTCGTGCTTAGCGCAAATTCGGCTGACGCAAAGGTAAAAAGCGTGTTTAACGGCAAAGTGGTCTTTGCCAAAGAAACTGCGATGCTAGATAAAGTAGTCATCATCGAAAATCCAAACGGCATCCACACGATCTATGCGCACCTTAGCCAGATCGCCCCTACCGTAAAAGTGGGCGCAAAAGTGCAAAAAGGCTACGTCATCGGGCGCGTGCAGCGAGATCTGACCTTTGAAGTTACGCAAAAAAACTACCACATAGACCCCCTCGAGCTAATCAGCCTAAAATAGCACCTGCGCGCCGAGATTAGCAAAATTTAAAGCAAATTTAGCTAAAATCCGAAAATTTAAGGAGATGAAAAATGGAGCGAAAAAAGCGAATTTTAGTTAAATTTTCAGGCGAGGCGCTAGCTGGAGACAGCGGCTTTGGTATAGATAACGCTGTGCTTAAATTTATTGCAAAGCAGATCAAAGAGCTAGTCGAAAACGGCATTCAGGTGGGCATCGTTATCGGCGGAGGCAACATCATACGCGGCGTTAGCGCGGCCAGAGACGGCATCATAAAGCGCACCAGCGGCGACCATATGGGTATGCTAGCTACCGTGATAAACTCCATCGCGATGAGAGAGGCACTAGAGAGCGTAGGTCTAGACGTGCGCGTACAAAGTGCGATAAAGATGGAGGCTATCTGCGAGACCTTTATCGTCGGACGCGCAAACAGACACCTTGAAAAAGGCCGCGTCGTGATCTTTGCCGCGGGAACTGGAAATCCATTTTTCACTACCGATACGGCGGCTACCCTGCGCGCTATCGAGATAGATTCAGATATGATAATCAAAGCTACGAAAGTGGACGGCGTTTACGACAAAGACCCGCATAAATTTGAAAATGCGACGTTGCTAAAAGAGCTAAACTACGAGCTTGCTATGAGCGACGATATCAAAGTGATGGATGATACGGCCATAGCGCTAGCTAAAGACAACTCTCTACCGATTTTAGTCTGTAATATGTTTAAAGACGGAAACCTGCTCAAAATCATACAAGGCGACGAGAGTGCGTTTTGCTCTATCGTGAGAAATTAAATTAAGGAGAATAAATGAGATCTGAAGAAGTAGCGGCAAAGGCTCTAAAACTAGTCGGAGACGATAGATATAAGCTGGCTCTAGTCGTAGCAAAAAGAGCCGAGGCCCTAGCCGGCGGCGCAAAAAGCTTGCTTGATATCGACGTTACTAAGATGAAATTTGCCGATATCGCCCTACGCGAAGTAGCTGAAGGCAAGGTAGCTTTAGAGGGTATAGTTGAAGCAGCCAAATAGCGGATTTTTACTAGAACAATTAATCGACGATATAAGTGCTTGTAAAGACGTCGCTCAGGCGAGACAGCTACTTAGTTCGCTGATAAATTTTACGCCGAATTTAGAGCGCGCGATCGAGTGCTGCGTCATCTCGCATGCAGGGCAGTTTAGAAAAAGCGGCGAACCATATGCTATACACCCTATCTTAGTGGCCTGCATCGTGGCGCATATGGGCGGGGACGAGGATATGATTGTTGCCGCCTTGCTTCACGATGTGGTCGAGGATACGGATAGGTCTATAGAGAGCGTGCGCGAGGACTTTGGCGAAGAGGTCGCAAAGCTAGTCGAGGGGCTAACTAAAATCGTAGCCATCAGAGAGGATAAACTCGCTAGCTCGGAGTCAAACGAGCGTTTGGCGGCGTCAGCGATGACCTTTCGCAAGATGCTGCTAATCTCCATCGAAGATGTGAGAGTGCTTGTAGTAAAGCTTTGCGATAGGCTACACAACATGCTCACTCTGCAAGCTTTGCGTCCTGAAAAGCAAAAACGAATAGCTGAAGAGACGCTGATGGTTTATGCTCCGATCGCGCATAGGCTGGGCATTTCGTCAATCAAAAACGTGCTTGAGGATCTTAGCTTTAAGTATGCTTTGCCAGAAGAGTACAAAAAAATCGACGACTACCTAACCGAGCACAAACAGCAGCTCGTGCTAAAGCTAAACGCGTTTACCGATAAAATTTTTCAAATTTTACTTAAAAACGGCTTTAGCGAAAACGACTTTGAGATACAAAAACGTATCAAACATCACTATTCGATCTACCTAAAAATGCAGCGAAAAGGCATCTCGATCGAGGAGGTGCTAGACCTGCTAGCTGCGCGCGTGCTGGTTAAAGAGCCGCAGGATTGTTATTTGGTGCTTGGAAATTTGCATATAAATTTTAACCCTTTAATCTCGCGTTTTAAAGACTACGTCGCGCTTCCGAAGCAAAACGGCTATCAGACGATACACACTACGATATTTGATAACAAAAGCATCTTTGAGGTTCAAATTCGCACCTTTGATATGCATAAAACCGCAGAGTACGGCGTCGCGGCGCACTGGAAATATAAAAGCGGCGGCTTTTTAAACCCAAAACTTGACTGGCTAAGCGACATCAGTGGTATAGAAAACGGCATGGAGGAAGCGAGCGAAAACCCCGAGGAGCTCTACGAATACGCAAAAGACAGCCTCTACGTCGAGGACGTCGCGGTTTATTCGCCAAAGGGCGATATATTCACGCTTCCGCGCGGCGCAACGGCACTTGACTACGCTTACGAGATACACACGCACGTAGGCTTGCACGCCAAAGAAGCCTACGTAAACCGCGTGCGCGTGCCGCTACTAACTGAGCTAAAAAACGGCGATATCGTAAGCATCGTGACCGGAGATGAGCCAAAATACCGCTGTTCGTGGCTAGGTAGCGTAAAAACGGGCAAGGCTAGAGCCACGATCCGCTCGTACTGCAAGCAAAAAATAAGAGATATAAATAACATGGTCGCGATCGAAATTTTAAGCGGTATCTTTGCCGTGCCTTCTCAAACTATCGAGCAGTGGCTAGAGACTGAAAATTTGACCAAGAAAATTTTTAGAGCCGCCTTTGACTCGGTTTACCTACAAGACGTGGTAAACGCGCTAAAAAAATACGTAAAAAGAGACCGTCCGTTTGCCATAGCGATGACGGACAAATACAATGTCAAAAAGCAAAAATTTGAAAACATCGTGATCTACTCGAATCATAAGATAAACAGCATTGAGTTTGACTATTGCTGTAATCCAAAGCGCGGCGACGATATCGTGGGTTTTAGAAACTATCACCACGTAACCGTCCACCACAAGCTTTGCGAGCGGTTTATGAAGCTAGCCGAAGAAAAAAACGAGATGATTTTCGTCAAATGGACGCGAGTCGCTCCTCATAGATTTAAGATCATCTTAAGCCTCGAAAACAGACGCGGGTCGTTAGCTGAGTTTTTGACGTATATGGCGAAAATGCAAGTCGATCTCGTAACTATCAGCCTCACCGAAACTAGAGAGGCGACGGCGGACTTTTTCGAGCTAACGATCGAGCTTGGCGAGAATTTGAACGTAAACGAGATAAAAGAGCGACTAAGAGATCGCTATAAGATTATAGACTTCGTATCGCTTGACGACGCATACGGACATTAATAAATTTAGGAGAGAAAATGGGCGAAAATTTGAGCAAAATAATGAGCGATATAAAAAAAGGCGTCGCCGAGATGATAGACGAGGAGCGCGTCGAAAATTTAGTAAAAAACTACTACGAAAAGGGCGAAAATTTCTACGTTAAAGCAGGTTTTGATCCGACGGCTCCGGATCTGCACCTAGGTCACACCGTAGTGCTTCAAAAGATGGCTCTTTTGCAAAAACACGGCGCGATAGTGCAGTTTTTGATAGGCGATTTTACGGGGCAGATCGGCGATCCTAGCGGCAAAAGCCAGACGAGAAAAAAGCTAGACCGCGAGACCGTGGTGGCAAACGCCAAAACCTACGAGGAGCAGGTTTTTAAAATCCTAGACCCGCATAAAACGAAGCTGATGTTTAACTCCAAGTGGCTAAACGAGCTGGGAGCCGCGGGTATAGTGGAGTTAACTAGCACCTTTGCGGTGGCTAGGATGCTTGAACGCGATGATTTTGAAAAAAGATATAAAAGCGGCGCCTCGATTTCGATTAGCGAATTTTTATATCCGCTACTCCAGGGCTACGACAGCGTCGCGATGAAGTGCGATATCGAGATGGGCGGCACGGATCAGAAATTTAACCTTCTGATGGGGCGAACCTTGCAGCGAGTTTATAACGTTGGAAAAGAACAAGCCGTCATAATGATGCCGCTTTTAGAGGGGCTTGACGGCGTAAATAAAATGAGTAAGAGCCTAGGCAACTACATCGGCGTGACCGACGAGCCAAACGATATGTTTGCTAAAGTTTTAAGCGTGAGCGACGAGCTAATGTGGCGCTGGTACGAGCTTCTTAGCGAAAAAAGCGCGGAAGAAATCGCAAATTTAAAAGTGGACGTAGCTAGCGGCAAAGCTCACCCAAAAGCCGTAAAAGAGGCGCTCGCACTAGAAATCACGGCTAGATATAATGGCGAAGCGGCGGCGAAAGAGGCGAAGGCCGAATTTGACCGCGTGCATTCGCAAAATTTGATCCCGACCGAGATGGACGAGTTTGAGCTCTCGGCTCCCGCTTGGATCGTGCAGGCACTCACTCACTGCGGGCTCTGCGCTAGCAGCTCTCAGGCGCGCCGAGACATCGCGGCAAACGCCGTTAGTCTAAATCAAGAAAAGATCGCCGACGAGCAGCTAAAGCTGGACGCTGGCGAATACGTCTTGCAGGTCGGCAAGCGTAAATTTGCAAAACTAAAGGTAACCTGATGCAACCCGTAAAAATCGGAAAATACGATATAAAATACCCGATAATCCAAGGCGGAATGGGACTTGGTATCAGTTGGGATAGACTCGCTGGAAACGTCAGTCTAGAAGGCGGCTTGGGCGTCATAAGCTCGGTAGGAACGGGCTACTACGAAGGGCGAAAATACATCACCAAAGAGCTAAACGCAAAGCCCTACGGTAGCGGAAATTTCTACTCGCGAGAGGGGCTAAAAGCCGTCATCGACAATGCGCGTAAAATTTGCGGCGATAGGCCTCTTGGGGTAAATATCCTATACGCCAGCAATGACTACGAGCGCATCGTAAAAGACGCCTGCGATCACGGTATAAACGTAATTATCACGGGCGCGGGCTTGCCTACGAATTTGCCTGAATTTACCGTAGACTACCCGGACGTGGCTTTGGTGCCTATCGTATCCTCGGCAAAGGCTCTAAAAGTCATCTGCAAACGCTGGCAGGGGCGCTACGGCAGGCTTCCAGATGCGGTGGTGCTCGAGGGGCCTCTTAGCGGCGGGCACCAGGGATTTACCTACGAGCAGTGTATCGATCCCGCGTACAGCCTCGAAAATTTGATAACGCCCGTTAGCGAAGAGATAAAGCAGTGGGGAGATTTTCCATTATTTGCGGCAGGCGGTATCTGGGATAAAAACGATATCGAGAAGGCGATTTCGCTAGGGGCAAACGGCGTGCAGATGGGTACTCGCTTTATCGGTACGCACGAGTGCGACGCTAGCGAGGAGTTTAAGCAAGTGTTGCTAGCGGCCAAAAAAGAGGACATCGAGCTGATCAAAAGCCCCGTAGGCTACCCGGCACGCGGCGTCAGGACAAATTTGATAAATTTAGTTGATAAACGTCAAGGGCCAAAAATCAGCTGCGTAAGCAACTGCGTAAGCCCGTGCCAGCGCGGCAAAGAGGCTAAAGAGGTAGGATACTGCATCGCAGACCGACTTTACGACGCCTTTGAGGGGCGCAAGGAGACGGGGCTGTTTTTTACCGGCGCAAACGGCTACAAGCTAAACGAGATAATAAGCGTGAAAGAACTATTTGAAAAACTGATAAATGGCGAAGATATTTAAATTCTTTTTAATATTTTTATTTTTTTTTAATAGCGCGATTTACGCAAATGCTTTATCGAATTTAGATAAATTTGATAAAAATTTTAATAGCGCCAGCAATAAAGAAAAAATCGCAATGCATCAAGAGCTAAGGGCTCTTTACGTAAAATCCATTATGGAAAATAACGTAAATTTAAGAGTCCAAAGCCTAACTAGACTCATAAAAAGCTCAAAAGCCCTAGGGCTAGATACCAAACCGTATGAAAAAGAGCTCGCGAGCATACCGCAGTCTGCAAAGCCAAGCGAAGAAAAACCAAAACAAGAAATAAAGCAGGTCAAAAAAGAACAACAAAAACAAGAGCCAAAGCAACAAGAAGTAAAACTGAGCCAGCTATCCTCGGCTCCGCTGGCCGCCCAAAATGCCAAAACCGTCAAAAATCAAACTTTGCAGCTTCTAGAAGCTTTGGATAACGACGGAAATTTCGAGCTAAAATTTAGCCGCCAGTTAAACGGTAACGATATCAAAAAAATCGACCTAAATCAAAAAGGTTCTTATAAGACGATATATGAATTTAAAGGAATTTGGAGTGGCGGAAAACTGCAAAGATTTAAGAACTACTTGGTGGATGAGATCAGCATAAGTCAGTTTGACGAAAAAACCGTTAGGGTGGTATTCGTAAGTCAATTCGAGCCAAATTTAAAACTTAGAGTCGATAATCAGTCTTTAATTTTCTCAAAGGCTAAGCCCACGCAAAGCCAAAATTTAACGAATCAAAACAGTAAACAAAAAAATCATCAGCAATTAGCTAAACAAGAGCTTCCAAAAGCTACAACCAAGCCTACTCAGCAAAAGCAAGAAAAAGCTACCGCGCAGACCAAGACGGATGCTAAAAGTACCCAAAGCACCGCCGAAAAGGATGAGCAAGAAATTGTGCTGGCGCCCGTAAAAACAGCAAGCACTAAAAAAATCACAAGCGCTAAAGGCAAGGTTATCGTCCTTGACGCAGGGCATGGCGGCGACGATCCGGGGGCTATAAACGGATCGCTAAAAGAAAAAAACATCGTGCTAAGCATCGCGCAAAAGGCGGGCAAAGAGCTACAAGGACGCGGTTACAAGGTGTATTACACTCGTAGTAAGGATAAATTTATCAACCTTCGCGACCGCACGAAATACGCCAACGATAAGGCCGCAGACCTCTTTATCTCTATCCACGCAAACGCCGCGCCGAGCAAAACCAAGGCAGCGACTATGCGCGGCATAGAGACGTTTTTCCTCTCGCCGGCTCGCTCTGAGCGTAGCAAAAACGCCGCTGCTCTGGAAAACAAATCCGACATCGAGGAGATGAACTATTTTTCTAAGCAGACATTTTTAAATTTCCTTAACCGCGAGAAAATCATCGCCTCAAACAAGCTCGCCATCGACGTTCAACGCGAAGTTTTAGCGCAAGCAAAATCAGTTAGCTCAAAGGCTTCCGATGGCGGCATTCGCGAGGCGCCTTTTTGGGTGCTAGTGGGCGCGCTGATGCCTGCGGTGCTGCTTGAAGTCGGCTACATCACTCACCCTAGCGAAGGCGATCTTATAAATAATTCAAAATACCAAGACGCCCTAGCCAAGGGGCTCGCAGACGGCATAGACGTCTATTTTTCAAACCAGCAATGAAAAGCGCGCGAGTCGTTTTAAAGGGCGCCGTCCCGTTTAATCCCGAATTTGACGATATTTACTTTAACGCAGACGACCCTATCGGCCAGAGCGAGTATGTTTTTAACTCCGTTTTTGATGAAATTTGGGAGAAAAAGAGCGAATTTAACGTGCTTGAGGCTGGATTTGGCGCGGGACTAAATTTCCTCTGCGCCTTCAAAAGATTTAAAAACTCGGATAAATTTTTAAATTTCGTCAGTATCGAAAAAACACCGATCGCTAAAGAGGATCTGGCTAGAATTTACGCGAATTTTAGCGAGCTAGCGGACGTTTCGGGTGAGCTTTTGGGTGCCTACCCACCGCTTATTTGCGGATTTCATAGATTAAATTTAGCTCCAAACGTCACGCTTACGCTGTGTTTTGGCGACGTGACCGAGGTTTTGGATGAGCTTAGCTTTAGCGCGGACGCTGTTTTTATGGACGGCTTTGCGCCGGCCAAAAACGAAGCGATGTGGAGCGAGCTGGTTTGCGCTAAAATCGCAAATTTATGCGCATTGGGTGCTAGCGTTTGCACGTATTCGGCCTCGGGCGCGTTAAAAAGAGCCCTGCAAAATAGCGGCTTTGAGGTAAATTTGCTAAAAGGTTACGGCAAAAAGCGAGAGATGTTGTGCGCTAAATTTACCGGCGAGCGACAAGCTGAGGGTGAAATTTGGTTTAGCAAATTTGATCCCGCCGCCACGATCGCTCCAAAGACGGCGCTAGTGATCGGCGGCGGAGTGGCTGGCTGCGTTTGCGCGTTTAAGTTGCGCCAGCGTGGCCTAGATGTCACGATCGCCGAAAAGCGCAGCGACATCGCGCTAAACGGCTCCGGAAATCACTGCGGGATCTTGATGCCGCTTATCACGAAACCATCTGTAAATTTAGGCCGCATGCATATGAATGCGTTTTTGCAGGCGGCTCGCTTTTATGAGCGAAATTTGGGTGCTGAGGAGATAGAGTTTTGCGGTGCGACAGACTACGCATACGAGCAAAAGACGCTAGAGCGCTTTTACGAGTGGCATGAATTTGACGCGGACAACGGCGTTTTTGAGCTAAAATTTGATGACGAGCCTTACGCTAGCGCGTTTATTTTTAATGGCGCAAAAGCTCGCCCCAGAAAGATGTGCAAAGCGGCAAGCATGGGCATAAAAACGCTTTTAAACTGCGAATTTACGGGCTTTGAGACTCTTGAGGGCGGCGCGGTTAGGGCGCACTTTAAGGACGGGCAAATCATCGACGCGGACGTACTCGTACTTGCTATCGGTAGCGAGAGTATGGAGCTCTTTGCGGACTACGACATCAGGCTTAGCTCCGTGCGCGGTCAAGTCACGCATATCGAGCCAGCCGTTTGGGCGTCTGCACCTTTTAGCGCTAAAGGCTATGTCTGCCCGCCTGCCGAGGGCGTGCAGGTGATCGGCGCGACTTATGATAGAAATCTTTTTTTGGACGAGCCGCGTTCTAGCGACGACGAGAAAAATTTAGCTGACGTCGCCGAGTTTTTAGGTGGCGAATTTACCAAAAGCGAGTGGCTAAATTTAAGCGGCATGCATGATCTAAATTTTGTTATCAGCCGAGACGGCGACGCTGAAAATGCGGATCGTTTGGAAGCGATAAATTTAAATAAAAGTATGGATTTGCGTGCCGAGACTACTGATGATTCGGCGCAGACGCAAGATGCGTCAAATTTGACTACATCCGAAAATCTCTCAAACGACACGATAAAAACTCCGCAAGACATCCGAATAATCGGCTCGAAAGTGGGATACCGTAGCTATAGTGGCGACCGTTTTCCGCTTATTGGGCGGCTTTATGACGAGGATTTTTATAAAGATACCTACAAGTCGCTGCTTTGGACGAAAGGCAAGTCTAATCCGCATCCAAAATACGTACCAAACGTCTACGTTAGCACCGCTCACGGCTCGCGCGGGCTTTGTACGGCCGTGCTTGGAGCCGAGCTCATCTGCGATCTCGTTTTTGACCGCCCGCTCTGTATAGAAAAATCGCTTTTTGGCGAGCTTCACTTGGCGAGATTTCTCGTTAGGAAACTCAAAAAAGGGCTAAGTAGGCATAAAGTTGGATTTTAAAGTCTGATTTTACGTTATTTATTTTTGCATCAAATTCGGCATAAATTTGAGGCAGCGGCTGGCGCTGATCAAATTTTATTTTTTATAAATTTAGCCGTTCTAGTTAAAGTAGCATGAGTGCCGTTTCTTGGCGCAGATTAAAAATTGTTAAGGATAGAAAAATGCGCATTGCGGCGCAAAAAGCATAGTATGAATAAAGCTCAAATTTAGACGAGTGGCTCAAAGCCAAAATGGCTAAAATAGGCGAAATCCGCCTATTTTTTACCGAAAAAGTCGCCCGCGATCCTAAAGATATCGTCCATGATCGAGCCGTCTTTGTTCTGATCCAAAAACTGCGTAAGCATCGACATCATGGAGCCGCTATCTGCAGAGTCTTGCAAATTTGATGCTTTGAGCTGATTGTTTAGCATGCCCGCAATCATCGGCGCGATCATCGGTAGCAGGGTTTTGATGGAGTCTGCGCTGATGCCTAGCTGCGAGCCCACGTCGCTAGCTAGAGCCCTGCTGTTTTCTTTCGAGCCCGTTAGTACGCCTAGTAGCTCGTTGCCTTCGGCGACGCTGACGTTTTGCGGGGTGCCAGTCATCTCGTCAAGGTTTGAGCGGCGGATCATATCTAGGAAATTTGACGAATCGGCATCAGATTTAAAATTCTCGTTGGCTCTTTGCATGAAAATCGGCGCGATCTTAGAAATCACGGCTTCTACGTCGTTTGTGCCCAGTCCGCTTTTTTGCGACATCGCATCTATCATACCGCCTGAGTTGCCCAAAAGTAGCTTTAATATATCCATTTTTATCCTTTTGATTTTTTCGCGAGTTTAAATTTGGCCGCCGCTTGTTTAGGTTTAACGAGGCGGCGGCCAAGCAAGCCTAGCAGCGGCTTATTTGTAGTTTTTGATTGCCGCGTCTAGGATCTCTTTTGCGGCGTTTGCATCTTTAAATTCTTTAACCTTGACCCATTTGTTAGGCTCTAAAATTTTATAAGTTTCAAAGAAATTTTTGATCTTATTTAAAGTGGCCTCAGGCAGGTCTTTGTAGCTTTTGATCCCGTCAAATCGCGGGTCAATCTTGGTAACCGGTACGGCAAGTAGCTTCTCATCCATGCCAGCTTCATCCTCCATCACGAGCACGCCGATTAGGCGGCACGGGATGACGCTACCAGCTTGCAGAGGGTATTCGTTTAGCACCAAGATATCGGCAGGATCGCCGTCTGCTGCGAGCGTGTTTGGCACGAAGCCGTAGTTTGCCGGGTAGAACATCGCCGAGTAGAGTACGCGATCGACCACGACCGCGCCGCTATCTTTGTCGATTTCGTATTTTATGTTCGAGCCGTACGGGATCTCGATCACGGCGTTGATTTTGTCTGGGTTTGAGCCTGCTTTGATTTTTGAAACGTCCATTTTTATCCTTTGTAAAGCTCCTATCACGCGGCGTTTTGTAGTAAAACGCCTTGAGATACTTGCCTTGAAATTTGAGTAAGAGATTATATAAAATCTCGGCTAAATTTGGAGTAAAACGGAAGTTGAAGTAGGCCAAAATTTGGCTGGCATTACGGCGGTAAATTTGATGCTAAAAAGTAAAATTTGTAAATTTTGAGGGAATTAAAATTTGGGGAAATTTTAAGGCGGCGAACCGCCCTAAAATCATTTGATTATTTCGATACTTTTTACGTTGATAGAGGTTTCCATAAAGTCCTTATCGACCTTGCCTTGGATGCGCACGGGCGTGTTTTCATCGACGGTTACGCCTCTCCAGTCATTGTTATCGATCTCGACTTCGATCGTGTCGCCGTTTTTATCGACGAACAGGTAGTGCTCAGGGCGAAACTCGGAGACGATCTTGCCTTCAAGCACGACGCGAGCGTCATCTGGTAGCGCTAGGGCTTGTTTCACCGTGCTTGCGCTCGTGGCGCCTTTGCCGACGAATCCGCCTGCTGCAAACATCGCGCTAGCAAGAGCCGCTGATAAAACTATTTTCTTAAACATTACGTATCCTTTAAATTTGATGTGATTTTCGTGAAATCATAGTGCGGATTTTAATGATATTTCGTGAATTATTTGTTAATTTGGATTTATAAAAAAGCTTAAATTTAGAGCCTTACTCGAGGCTCTAAAATAATGTTTATAGGCTATTTACGAGAGCTTTGACGTCGGCCACGATAGGCTCGATCGCGCGCTCGCCGTTTACGACGTGAAGTAGGCTTTTTTCTTTGTAAAATTTGCGTATCGCCTCGATCGGCTCTAAATAAACTTTCATGCGGTTGTTGAAAACCTCGTTGTTGTCGTCGGCTCCGCGTGCTCGTCCGAGTACTCTCTCGCGTGCGACGGCTTCGCTAACGTCCACTTCGATCACGCCTTTTAACGTGATCTCGTTTTGTGCGGCTAGCACCTTGTCTAGCTCGGTCATCTGCTCGACGCTACGCGGATAGCCGTCGATGATGACGTTTGATTTGTCCGAGCTTTTGATCGCTGAGACGATCGCATTTACGACGACGTCAAGCGGAACTAGGTTGCCTTTTGAGATAAAGCCGTCGATTAGTTTGCCTAGCTCTGAGCCGCTAGCAACCTCTGCACGGAGCAGATCGCCCGTTGAGAAGTGCGCAAATTTGGAGTCCTCTTGCGCGATTAGCGATGCGTCGGTGGTTTTGCCGGAGCCTGGAGCGCCGATGATTAAAAATAGTTTTTTCATAAATTTTCCTTTAAACGGCTTGCCTCTTGCGCGCTTTTAAATGAGCTAGAAATTTTCTCCTTCGATGAACTATATGTTCTATCTTCGGTCGAAAATTTCTTCGCAACATTTAAATTCATCGCAAGATACTTCGCCTTTTCTTTAAAATAAAAAATAAGATTCAATAAATTTGTAGCGAAAGTATCGCCAAGCTAGACTAGGCGGTTTTAAAATTTAAGCGTGCGCTAGGCGTGTAGCCTGCGGAGTGCCAAATTTTAAAACCAACGACGTATAGCGCAGCGAGACGACGCTTTCAAGCTTATTTTTCTTTTTCTCGCAGCCTTAACCCTAGCTCCCTCAACTGCTCCGCACTAGCTTCGCTCGGCGCTTTTGTTAGCGGGCACTGAGCGCGCTGAGTTTTAGGGAAGGCGATGACATCGCGGATTGAGTTGGTTTTATTTACTAGCATATTTAGCCTGTCAAAGCCGATCGCGATACCGCCGTGCGGAGGCGCGCCAAAGCTTAACGCATCAAGCAAGAAGCCAAATTTCTCGCGTTGCTCAGCTTCGTCGATACCTAGCAACTTAAATACTTTTTGCTGAACGTCGTTTTTGTGTATCCTCACGCTGCCGCCGCCAAGCTCATAGCCGTTAAGCACGACGTCGTGAGCGACCGATAGGATGTCCTCGAGATCGGGCTCGTCGATGTTTTTAGGCATAGTAAACGGATGGTGCATGGCTGAGTAGCTGCCGTCGTCGTTTTGCTCAAACATCGGAAAGTCAAGCACCCACAAAAACTCCATTTTGTTTTGGTCGATGATGCCCATTTGCTCGGCGAGGAAAATCCTAAATCGTCCCATGTAGTCAAGTACGACTTTTTTCTTGCCAGCGCCAAAAAATACGACGTCGCCGACTTTTAGCTCGCAGCGAGCCACGATCTCGTCGAGGTCGCTTTGCTCGAAAAATTTGCAAAGCGGTCCTTTTAGCCCGTCCTCTTTCATCTGGAAGTAGCCAAGGCCCTGAGCGCCGAATTTGCGGACGAATTCCTCAAAACGGTTCATCTCGCGCTTGCTAAAGATATTATCGCCGTTTGGCACTTTTAGCGCCTTGATGCGGTTTTTCTTAGGTTCGGTTGCGATTTTGCTAAAGATTTCATTGCTAGAGCGCGCGAAAATATCGATAACGTCGATCATCTTTAGATCGTATCGCAAGTCGGGCTTATCGCTGCCGTAGCTCTCGGTCGCCTCTTTGTAGCTCATGCGGCGGAAGGGGATTTGTATATCGTATCCGCATGCGGCAAATACGTCTTTTAGCATATTTTCGGCCATATTTAGGATGTCTTCTTGCTCGATGAAGCTCATCTCGATATCTATCTGCGTAAATTCAGGCTGTCTATCGGCGCGCAAGTCCTCGTCGCGGAAGCATTTTGCGATCTGGAAGTATTTATCAAAGCCAGAACACATCAAAAGCTGTTTAAAAAGCTGTGGGCTTTGCGGCAGGGCGTAAAACTGGCCCGGATATACGCGGCTAGGCACTAGATAGTCTCTCGCACCCTCAGGCGTAGCGCGCGTTAAAATCGGCGTTTCAAACTCTATAAAGCCCATTTTATCTAGGCTGTTTCTAGCTGCGATTGCCGCTTTTGAGCGCATTTTAAAGATATTTTGAAGTTTTTCGTTTCTAAGGTCTAAAAATCTATATTTTAGCCTAATGTCCTCGTTTACGCTCTCGTCGCCGATGACGAAAGGTAGCACCTCGCTCGGGTTTTCTACTATCACTTCGCTAGCGATTACTTCGATCTCGCCCGTTTTTAGGCGTGGATTTACCAGGCCTTCGCCGCGAGCGCGGACCTTGCCTTTTATCCTTAGAACGTACTCGTCGCGAATGTGCGACGCTGCCTCGTGAGAGCTCTTGCTATCTGCAGGATCGCAGACGATCTGGATCAGTCCCGTGCGATCGCGCAGGTCCAAAAATATAACGCCGCCGTGGTCGCGGTAGGTATTTACCCAGCCGCAAAGCGTAACTTCTTTGCCTATGTCGGCACTGCTTAAATCAGTGCAGTAATGGCTACGCATTTTCACTCCTTTTGCTGTTTTTAACGCGCCCATTATACTAGAAATTTGCTTTTTCCCAGCTTTTTTAAAACAAAATGTGATAAAATCCGCTCTATGAAAAAAGAGAATTTATTGCTTCCTTCCAAGATAAAAACGGTCGGATTAGTCGCGAAAATCAACGGCGACGCGGTCAAAAACATGCGAATTTTGCGCGAGATTTTGGCTAGGTACGGCGTTCAAATTTTATTTGAAAACGCGGCGGCTAAACATCTAAATTTAAAAGAGGGCTCAAATTTGCAAGGATTTGAGGTGTGCGAGCTGGCTACGGAGTGCGATTTTTTGATC
The DNA here is from genome assembly GCF_000313615.1 of Campylobacter showae CSUNSWCD. Lineage (NCBI taxonomy): Bacteria > Pseudomonadati > Campylobacterota > Epsilonproteobacteria > Campylobacterales > Campylobacteraceae > Campylobacter > Campylobacter showae. The sequence continues at coordinate 191,373 of NZ_AMZQ01000002.1, forward strand.
TCGCTCGGAGGCGACGGCACGATCATCTCGCTTTGTAGAAACGCGGCCGAGATTTCGCCCTTCGTGCTCGGCATTCATGCGGGCAGGCTGGGATTTTTGACCGATATCACGATGAATGAATGCGAGAAGTTTTTCGCCGAGTTTTTCGAGGGCAAATTTGAGGTCGAGACCCCTTTTATGCTTGACGTTTTTTTGCGCAAAAAAAGCGGCGAAATTTTACGCAAAATCGCATTTAACGACGCTGTAATCGTGGGCGAAAAGGTTGGCTCCATGACGCACGTGGAGGCCTTTTGGAACGAAAAATACTTTAACGCGTATTTTGGCGACGGCGTCATCGTCTCTACGCCGGTGGGATCAACCGGATACAACATGAGCGCGGGCGGGGCGATAACCTATCCTTTGAGCGAGGTGTTTTTGGTGACGCCCGTTTGCTCGCACTCGCTCACGCAGCGCCCGGTCGTGCTTCCGCGCGGATTTGAGATCAAATTTAAAACCGCGAGCGCGGCGGTGCTGGTTATCGACGGGCAGGATAGGTATAAGATGAGCGAGCTTGAGAGCGTAAGTATGACGCTAAGCGCGAACACGGCGCGGCTAATCCGCCACGTCGGGAGAGATTATTTTCAAATTTTAAAAGAAAAGCTGCATTGGGGTTATAATGATTGAGCGGATTTTGATAAAGCAAAATTTGAGTTTTGAAAACGTCGAGTTAAATTTCGGGCGCGGACTTAGCGTGTTTACTGGCGTGAGTGGTGCTGGTAAATCGGTCCTGATGGGCTCGATAATGGCGGTTTTGGGGCTAAAGGATAGCGAAGCAAAGCTGATAGAGGCCGACGTCTCGCATAAATTTGACCTTGAGGAATTCGGCCTTGAGAGCGAGGAGATAAATACCTTTAAGCTATTTCGCGACAAAACGACGCGGTATTTTATAAACTCGCAAGCCGTTTCTAAAAAAAATCTAGCCAGCATTGCCAAAGAGCACGTAAAATACCTATCCGCAAAGGAAATAAACGAATTTGAAAACGAGAGATTTTTAAATTTGCTAGATAGCTTGCAGGCGAAAAAAGACGCTAAATTTAACGAAATTTTTAGCGAATTTAGGCTCAAATTTGATGAATTTAGCCAAATTTCTCGCGAGCTGAAAAAAATAATCGAAGAAGAAAAAAGGGTGGAGGAGCTAAAAGAATTTGCTTCTTTCGAAATCAATAAAATAGAAAGCGTGAGCCCGAAAATCGGCGAATTTGACGAGCTAATGGAGCTAAAAAAGCGCCTAAGTAAAAAAGATAAAATTTTAGAAGCGTGGAATAGGGCGGAGCAAATTTTTAATTTCGAGCAACCCGTAGTAGACGCGCTAAACATCAGCGACGTCGATAGCAGCTTTTTTGAAGAGGCGATGAACGAACTGCGAGTAGCGCGTGAAAATCTAAACATGGACGAGCTAGAGGATGTGGATATCGAGGGCGTGCTAGACCGCATCGAGGCGATAAACTCGCTCGTGCGTCGCTACGGCGGCGAGGAGGAGGCTTTGCAGACGCTAAAAACGCGCAAGGCAGAGCTAGCAAGATACGAAAACATAAGCTTTGAAAAAAGCGAGCTGGAGCGTAAATTTAAGCAAAATGAAACCGCAGTAAACGCGCTGGCGGATAAAATCAGCCAGGCTCGCGCAGCAAATTTAAAAGAGCTTGAGTCGCTCATAAATTCGTTTCTAAAAGAGCTTTATATGAGTGAGATTTTATTAAAGATAAATAGCAAAACCCTAGACGCCGCAGGTAGGGATGAGGTAAATTTGAGCCTAAACGACACGGCGCTAAAAAATCTAAGCTCGGGCGAGCTAAACCGCCTAAGGCTAGCATTTATCGCAAGCGAAAGCAAGATCATGGGAGGCGGCGAGGGCGTCATAATCCTAGATGAAATAGACGCGAATCTAAGCGGAAAAGAGGCGATGAGTATCGCAAACGTGCTGCTAAATTTGGCCAAATTTTATCAAATTTTTGCTATCTCGCATCAGCCGCAACTTAGCTCTAAGGCTGATTCGCATTTTCTAGTCGAAAAGCGCGGCGAAACCTCGAACGTAAGGGAGCTAAAAGGCGAAGAGCGCGTATCTGAGCTAGCTAGAATGATAAGCGGCGAACGTATAACTGAGGAGGCGATAAATTTCGCTCGCCAGCTTTTGGTTGTTTAAGTTTGGCTTAAAATTTAGGTTGAAAAAAGAAAAGTAATGGTATATTTGCAAAAATTTTCAAATGGGAATATATGGAAAAAAATAAAATTTTAATAGTAGAAGATAATAAAGCTCTAGCCAAGCTAATCGCAAAAAAAATGGAAGACAAGGTCGAGATGGATATCGATGTGGCGCACACTATGGCTGAAGCGCAAGTGTTTTTAAATAATTCAAAAGATTATTTTATCGCGCTACTTGATCTAAATTTGCCAGACGCGCCAAACGGAGAAATCGTGGACTACGTTATCTCAAAAGGTCTGCCCAGTATCGTGCTAACGGGCAGTATAGATGACGCCACCAGAGAGAGTTTTATTCATAAAGATATCGTGGACTACGTCTATAAAGGCAATATGGACGACATAAATTATATATTTAAAACGATAAATCGTCTTAGCGACAACAGGCGGTACAAGGCAATGGTTGTTGAAGATTCTGCGCAACTTCGGAGTGTTCTAAAAAAAATATTAACCAGCCTTCAGTTTCATGTATTTACCGCTGCTCACGGCGAGGAGGCAATGAATTACTTTGCTGATAACCCTGATATTAAAATTATTGTTTCTGATTATAAAATGCCAGTAAAAGACGGCCTTGAGGTGTTAAAAGAAATAAGGACCGCCGGAGATAAAGATCAAATAGGCGTTATAATGATGACTAGCCCCGAAGATGGCGTAAACGGCGCGATGTTTTTGAAAAATGGAGCAAATGATTTTATTGCAAAACCTTTTGTAAAAGAGGAGCTTGTCTGCAGGGTAAATAATCTAATCGAAGCGATGGAAAATATAAATCAAATCGCTGATTTTGCCAATAGAGATTTTCTAACAGGGTTATTTAATAGGAGATATTTTTATGATGATATGCAGGAGTATTTATCGAGTATAGAGGAAAATCCTGCGCCTTATGCAGTTGCCTTGATAGATGTTGATGGACTAAAAGATATTAATGATAAGTATGGGCAAGACGGCGGTGATAAAATTTTAAAACACATAGCAAAAAGACTAATAGACGACACAAAAAGCAATGATATTGTTGCTAGATTTGGCAGTGGGGAATTTTGTGTTGTATTGAAAAATATGCCACAAGAGGATGCGGTGAAATTTTTAGTCAGTCTAAGGGCAGGCATGGCCGCCAATCCGATAAACATAAAAAACGAGCCTGTTAAAATTTCAGTTTCAATAGGGGTTACTTTTGGTAAGACAGATTATGCTGTAGATGAAATTTTAGATATAGCCGATGAGGCTCTTCATAGAGCAAAAGAAAATGGTCGAAATAGGGTAGAAATAGCCTGATGATAATAGATACACACTGTCATTTGGATGATAAAAGCTTTGATAGCGATATAGAAAAAGTTATCGCAAGCTCTCGAGAAAGCGGCATCGGCGGGATACTGATACCGGGGGCTGATATTAATGATTTACCAAAAGCGGCTAAAATAGCCCGAGAATTTGAAAATGTATTTTTTGCTGTCGGAGTTCATCCGTACGACAAGGATGAATTTGACGTGCAAACGCTTTATAAATTTGCAAAAGACGAAAAATGCGTTGCCGTGGGCGAGTGTGGGCTTGATTATTTTCGCTTGCCCAGAGACGAAAACGAAAAAGAGCTTGAAAAAGCAGAGCAAAAGCGCATATTTAGAGCGCAGCTTGATATGGCGGCGGAGTTAAATTTGCCGGTTATTTTGCATATTAGAGATGCAAACGAAGATAGTTTTAATATCTTAAAAGAGTATGCAGGCAGGTTGGTTGGGGCAGTTTTACACTGTTATAACGCTTCGCCCCTCCTCCTAGAGCTTGCAAAAATGGGCGAGTTTTACTTTGGTATCGGCGGGGTTTTAACCTTTAAAAATGCAAAAAATTTGGTTCAAATTTTGCCGCAAATTCCGCGAGATAGGTTGCTGCTTGAAACAGATGCGCCGTATCTAACGCCTGAGCCATTTAGGGGGCGTAGAAATGAGCCGGCCTTCACGCGCTTGGTTGCAACCAAGATGGCTGAGATTTTAAATTTAGAAGAAGAAGAGGTAATAAAAATAACGACAAAAAATGCAAAGAAAATCTTTATGAAATTTAACACGTAATCAAGGAGAAAAATGAAAATCTTTAGAGTAATAATGCTGTATTTGGCATGTATTGGGTGGCTTCTTGCGGCCCCAGCCAGTAACGATGCAGAACAAACCCAAAAGATGATATTAAAAGAATTCGACATAGACGCCAAATTTTTAAAAAGTTCTCACTATGCTTCTATAAAAAATTCCATTAAAGACGGTAAGAGAAAAGAGTTTGTGGATACGGTCAAAAGTGGTTATAGGCATATCCCGATGCTTCAAAAGATTATAAAAGACTCTGGTATTCCGGAACCATTTTTATATCTTGCTATGACTGAGTCGGGTTTTTCAAATCATATAGTTTCTAGCAAAAAAGCCATCGGAATTTGGCAGTTTATGGAATCTACGGCGAAACTTTACGGCCTTAGGGTCGATAAATACACTGACGAGCGAAAAGACCCGATAGCTTCTACGCTGGCAGCTACAAAATATCTACAGAGCCTAAAAGATGATTTTGGCAAGTGGTATCTTGCTATGATGGCTTATAATTGCGGCGATACTCGACTGAGGGAGGGTATCAAAAAAGCAGGAACTACTGATTTAGATACGTTGCTAGATGATAAAAAGAGTTATATCCCAAAAGAAACAAAAAATTTCGTAAAGAAAATTTTAACTATTGCACACATAGCTAAAGAGCAAGAAAATTTGCTAGCTAAAACGCAGACTTTAAGCGGCACAAAGGGCATAGAACTAACAAAGATAGACGTTCCTGGCGGTACAACGCTGATGGAAGTCGGAGACAGCATAGGGCTTAGCCTAAAAAAGATGAAAGAATATAATATGCATCTAAAATTTGTTTATACTCCACCTACGGAGAAGCCTTATTATCTTTATATTCCGTCAAATAAAAAGAAAATGTTTAGCGATAACTTTGAAGCTATTCAAAATAGAAAATTTGAATTTTATACCGTTCAAGAAAATGATACATTGCTAACTATAGCTGAAAAAACAGGTGTAAATCATAAAATTATAAAAGAATATAATGGTCTTGCTTCAAGCGAGATAAAGCCTAGTCAAAAATTAGTTATCCCAAGTGAACAAAATGTTAACTATCTAGCCGAATATATGGTAAAAAGCGGCGATACGCTCGGCGAAGTTTCTCAGAAATTTGATGTAGCGCTTGAAGATTTAAAAGAAGCTAATACGCTTATGAGCTCAAATAGCTCGATTGGAGCAAAACTTGCAGCGACTGAGTAGGGCTAAATTTACATTTTTTAGTCTATTTGTTGTTTTTTTTATGAGCGGATGTTCGTTTTTAACTTCACCTTCCGGGGGGATTACCGCTAGTGGCGGCACTAAAAAAAGCGGCAAGATGAGCTCTTCAAAAGGCATGCATGCGGCTACTATGCGCCCATACACTATAAATGGAAAAACCTATTATCCTACGGTCGTCAAGGTCGGCGACAGAGCTAGCGGTATTGCTAGCTGGTATGGTCCGGATTTTCACGGCAAAAAGACATCAAGCGGTGAGACTTACGATATGCACGCTATGACGGCGGCGCATAAAACTTTACCAATGAATACGATGGTGCGCGTGACGAATATAAAAAACGGTAAAAATATCGTTGTGCGCATAAACGACCGCGGTCCTTTCGTTGCTGGGCGCGTGATAGATTTGTCAAAAACCGGCGCGGTTAAGCTTGACGTATTTAATGCCGGCACGGCCCCTGTTTTACTAGAAGTCGTTGGATTTAACGGGAATGTCGGTAGTGCGACCGTAGCATCCTCGCAGCCTAGCTCAAAACAACCTAGCGACTCGCAAAAAACGAACGCGCAAACCAAAGCGCAACCGCAACAGGAACAGTCTTTTGTGGGCGGTATTTTTATGGTGCAAATCGGCGCATTTAAAAATTTAAGCGGCGCAAATGCTCATAAACGGCAGCACGCTGGACAATACGGCAACGGCGCCTATGATACTGTTATAAAGTCGTATGATATTGACGGCGGTAAAATTTACAGGGTATTTATAAGCGGCTTTAGAAGCGAAGAGGAAGCAAAAGACTTCATAAGCGCAGGACATATCTCTGGCGCCTTTTTCGTAAGGGAATAAAATGCAAAGAAAGACAAAAGAGACGGATATTAGCCTAGAGCTTGAAATTTACGGTAGCGGCAAAGCCGAGATAAGCACGGGCATAGGATTTTTTGACCACATGCTTGAGGCCTTTTGTAAGCACGCGCTTTTTGATATGAAGCTTGTTTGCAAGGGCGATTTGCATGTAGATTTTCATCATAGCGTAGAGGATGTAGGTATTGTCATCGGGCAAGCTTTGCGCGAGAAAATTTATCCGCTTAGCGGTGTGGAGAGATTTGGTGAGGCGACGGTGGTGATGGACGAGGCGGCGGTAAACTGCGCTCTTGATCTTTCAAATCGCCCGTTTTTGGTATATGAAAGTATAAACGAGGGCAAAGTCGGCGAATTCGACATAGAGTTAGTGAACGAGTTTTTCCAAGCCCTAGCGTTTAATGCTGCAATCACCTTGCATATCGCTAAAATCCGCGGACGAAACTCTCATCATATTTTGGAGGCAAGCTTTAAAGCTTGCGCCGTCGCGCTAAGAAGAGCTCTAGCTAAAAATGCTAGAGTCGGCGTACCTAGCACGAAAGGCGTGCTATGATAGAGATTATATTTTTAGATGTAGATGGCTGTCTAACCGACGGCAAGATCGTTTATAGCCCAAACGGTGACGAGCTTAAATTTTTTGACGTTAAGGATGGATACGCTATCGAGAGCTGGCTAAAGCTCGGTAAAAAAGTCGCGATCATCACTGGCAGAAGCTCGCCTATCGTCGAAAAAAGGGCGCAGGATCTAAAGATAACGCACGTATATCAAGGCGTTAGCGATAAATTTGAAACCGCAAAACAGATACTCAAATTTGAAGGACTTGAGTTTGAAAACGCTGCAGCAATAGGTGACGATTACAACGACTACAAGCTGTTAAAAAGCGTCGGATGGAGCTTTAAGCCAAAAAACGCGATCAAAGAGCTTGAAGTAAGAACGAGGCTCAACTATAAAGGCGGCAACGGCGCGGTGCGCGAGATGATAGAGATACTTATCCGCAGCGAGGGCTTAATGCAAGAGTGGGCTAAGCGTTGGTTATAAGGATTTTTTACCTAGTCGTCAGCGTTTTTAGCGTGGCGATGGTTTATTTGGCGATTGAGGAGCCTTACTATAGCGAACTCTTAAAGGGCGGCGAAGTGAGTGCAAACATGCAGATGGACGCAGTCACTGACTACGAGATGAATGCTACTGTAGTAAATGCCAGATATGAAGCCGATACTTGGAATAGATACTCTGAATTTGACGAATTTATCAAATTTAGAGCGGAAATTTTTAAAGATAACAAAGAGCATAACGTGAGCTCCGATAAAGCGTTTTATAACGGCGGTCGAATTATACTTAAGGGTAATGCGCGCTATGTAAATAACGAAAATCTGGCTTTTTTCTCAGACGAGGTCATTTATAGTACTGCAACAAAAGTAGCTACTACACAAACGCCTTTTACGCTAACGAAAAACGAAGATAAAATAGTCGGCAAAGCCCTGGTTTATGACTTTGAGTTAAAAAAAGCTTATATCAAAAAGGCCTTTGCTTTAATAGAGCAAGATAGAAAAAGATAGGACGGAAAATGATAAATTTTGGTTTTAAAAAAGTGGCTTTAGTTTTGGCACTTAGCGCTTTACCGCTTTTAGCAGAGCAGGTGGAGATCACAGCAGACGAGTTTTATGCCGACGAAGGCAAGCAAATAAGCGAATTTAAAGGCAATGTAAATATTAAAAAAGGCAAGGATACACTCACTGCAAATTTGGTAGTGATATATTTCGACAAAAAGCGAAATCCGCTAAAATATGTCGCTTCCGGCAATGCCAAATTTAGAGTATTTATCAAAAATAAAACATACGACGGCAGCGGTAGCGAGCTTGTTTACGAGCCTACGCCAAATTTATATACGATAAACGGCAACGGTTTTTTGCATGAGATAGAAACCGATAAAAAAGTCTACGGCGAAAAGATCACCGTCAATCAAAATAGCGGCACGTATAACGTAAACAGCGGCAAAAAAGAGCCGGTTAAATTTATATTCCAAGTCGAGGACAAAAAGTGATCCGCGTTTTAAACGCAAAATTTTTTATCTCGGCGCCCGACATCTCACTAGCTCCGCCTGCAAACTCTAGCGAAGTGGCTTTTCTTGGGCGCTCAAACGTGGGCAAAAGCAGCCTCATAAACGCTCTCGTAAACCAAAAAAGCCTAGCCAAGAGCAGCTCGACGCCCGGCAAAACGCGCCTCATAAATTTTTTTGAGGTTGAGTATGCGCGTGGCGTCAAAAACGAGCAAGACGAGCTAAGCGAGGAGAGGGCAAATTTGACTTTCGTTGATCTGCCTGGTTTTGGGTACGCCAAAGTTGCCAAAAGCATGCACGCGCAGTGGAGAAAAAACCTCGACGAATATCTAAAATTTAGAGCCAATATCAAGCTTTTCGTGCATCTCATCGACTCGCGCCAGTTTGATATGCAGATAGATAAAGACGTAAACGACTATTTGCAAAGCTTCCTGCGCCCAGATCAAAAGATTTTAAACTTCCTCACAAAATCAGACAAGCTAAATCAAAGCCAAAAAAGCGCTGTTTTAAAGGTCTATCCAGGCGCGCATTTCGTCTCGGCGCTTAAAAAAACCGGCGTAGAAAAGGCAAACGAGCTTATATATCTAAACGCACTGGGGCTGTAATGAAATCAAAAAGCCGCAGGCAAATTTTAGCGCTCTTGTCTTCAAATTTTTTAGCTAAATTTACAAATTTAAGCAGCCAAAAAGCTAAGTTTATAAATTTAGCTATAAATTTATAACCATGCAAACGAGTGCGGCGATGCGAAGACTGGGCGCGGAGAAGCGATTTTTAAAACAGCTTGCTTGGGTGTCTTTTCTTGTTTTTTATCAGAGCCTAACGACCGTATTTGCGTACCTGCCGCCTCTTATCGGGATATTTTTTACCTATATGATCACGCTAACCTTGCAGAAACAAAAGACGCTCAAAGAGTTTGGCAAGGAGTGGTATTTTTGTCTATTTTACCTCACTTTTGCCGAGCAGGCACACGGATTTGCGCTGTTTTCGGCAGTGATCGCGTTTATGCTTTTTTATCATTTTATGTCTGATTGGCTCATCGTTACGCTAAAATCAAGAGAGCTTTTGGCAGCAGGATTTGTCGCTAGCGGCTACGTTTGGACCTGTGCGACGAGCTCTTTTATATCTTACGCGGCAAATTTGCCGATGCTAAAATTTGACTACGAGTACCTGGTCTATGTCGGCGTGGAGTCTGTTTTGGCGGTGATTTTGTTTAGGGGACGCTTATGAGGATGCGCATAGTGTTTGGCATCATATTTAGCGTCTGGGTGCTTTTGCTGGTGAGAGTTTATTATCTAAGCGTCAAATCAAACGATTTTTATGAGGAGATTGCCGAACAAAATGCGGTCAAAACGCAGTATTTAGCTCCGGTGCGCGGGCTTATTTTAGATGCCAAGGGGCGTCCGATGGCGGTAAATCGACTCGGCTTTTCCGTCGCCCTAAAACCGCATCTAAACGGCAAGAGGGCGGAAATTTTAGACGCTGAGCTTGCAAATTTGCAAAATTTATTCGAGGACCTAAACGTCACGAAGCTAAAGCGCGAATACGTCAAGGCCGACTCGCCTTATAATCAAGATTTTATTCAGATTATTGATTTTATGGACTATGACAAGATGATACCGCGTATAGCCGAGCTCTCACTGCGAGAAAATTTGGAAGTTAAACCGGCCTCCAAGCGCCACTATCCATACAACAGCTTAGCCTCTCACATCATCGGCTACGTTGGCCGCGCAAATCAGCAAGACGTCGAGTCCGATACCGTCGCAAAGCTAACCAATCACACGGGCAGAAGCGGCGCGGAGCGCTTTTATAACTCCGTTTTGCAGGGGCAAGAGGGCGTGCGAAAGGTAAAAGTAAATGCGCTAAATCAGGAGGTCGAGGAGATCTCGGTGAGTTATCCGCAAAGCTCGGATATCTCGCTCACGATCGACCTTGAGATGCAAAGGTACATCGAGGAAATTTTCGGCGATAACGCGGGCGTCATTATCGTGATGGACGTAAGAGACGGCTCGATACTGGCTGCGGGTAGCTTCCCCGAGTATGATTTAAACCCGTTTGTTACGGGGTTATCGCAGGCTAAGTGGGACGAGCTCGTTAAAAGTATCGATCATCCGTTTACGAACAAGCTCGTAAACGGTCTTTATCCGCCGGGCTCGGTTATAAAAATGGGCGTAGCGATGGCGTTTTTAGATACCGGCAAGATGAACCGCGCCGATGGATATTTCTGCTCGGGCTCATTTGAGCTTGGAGGGCGAAATTTTCGCTGCTGGAACGTCTACGGACATGGCTTTGTAGACATGAATTCGGCCATCCGCGAGAGCTGCGACGATTATTTTTATAAGGGCAGCTTAAAGGTCGGTATAGACGCTATCTCGCCGGTTTTAGAGCGGCTGGGTTTCGGGCAAAAAAGCGGCGTGGATCTGCCAAATGAATTTGTCGGTATCGTGCCTGGACGCGAGTGGAAAATGCAAAAGTACGCTCAGCCGTGGTATCAGGGAGAGACACTCATTACTTCGATTGGGCAAGGCAACTTTCTTGTGACGCCGATGCAGGTGGTGCGATATACTGGTATATTGGCGACCGGGAAAAATATCGTTCCGCATTTTTTACGCAGCGTAAACGGCGAGGAGGTCAAATTTGAGCCTGCCGACGATATCCTCACGCCGTTTGAGAAAAAGCAGCTGCCGTATATCCAAAGAGCGATGTATGAGGTCGTAAATCACAAAAAAGGCACCGCGCATAAGTATTTTAAAGAGGCTAAGCTCACGCTAGCGGCGAAAACTGGTACCGCGCAGGTCGTGGGTATTTCGCAGGCCGAAAAAAAGCGTATGAAAGAAGAGGACATGGAGTATCTACGCCGCTCGCACGCGTGGGTCACGACCTATGGACCTTACGAGGAGCCTCGCTATGCCGTTACCGTTATCATCGAGCACGGCGGACACGGCGGTCTGGCTGCGGGACCTCTCACGGCTAAAATCTTTAATAAGCTACTAGAAATGGGCTATATCGATCAAAAATACGAAATTACCTCGATAGCAGATACCGAAGCTGCGCAAAAGAAGAAAAATTAAAAATCTGTGCCCAAATTTGGCGTTAAATAGTGTCAAATTTGATTAAGATTTGAGCAAATTGAGAGTTCAATTTAACAAATGAGCAAGTAGCCGCAGCTATCCCTCAAACATCTCCGAAAGTTCGTTTGTAGCGATATTTACGATTTTATTATTTGCGTCTAGTTCGATCAAATTTTGGGTTTTAAATTTCGCTAAGATCCTTGAAAACGTCTCTGGCGTGATGTTTAGGATGGAAGCGATTTTGATGTGTTTTAGCTCATCAAAAAGATCGGCGTGATTAACGAGAAATCTTGCGACCTTGGCCTCGGAGTTTAGCACGAGTTCTTGATGTATTAGCTCGCTTGCGATTTTTAGCTTTTGCGAGAGCGATTTGATGATTTGCAGCGATACGCGCGGGTTTGATAAAAACTCGGCGTAAAATTTATCGTAGTCGATTTTGAGCACTTCGCCGCCTGTTAAAAATATCGCCGTCGCCGGAAATTTGATATTTTCAAAGTTGGCAAGCTCGGCTACGAAGCTAATCCCGTTAAACTGATGCATAAAAATTTCTTTGCCTTTTGGGCCTATTTTATAGAGCTTGAGAGAGCCTTTTATGAGGAGGTGGAGCCACTTTGACTCCTCGCCCTCCATAAATAAAAACTCGCCCTTTTTATACTTTTTTAGGATGCTGATATCTTCTAGCCTTTTTAACTCGGCCTCGTTTAGCCCCTGAAAAAACGGGATTTGCTCTAGCATTTGGCGTTCTTATTTATTTTTTAAAAGATCTCTGATCTCGGTTAGAAGTGCAACATCCTCAGGTATCGGCGCAGGCTCTTCGGCTTTTGGCTCTTCTTTTGGTTTTTTGAGCGAATTTATAGCTTTAACGACGCAGAAAATACAAAACGCGATAATCGTAAAATCGACCATTGTTTGTATAAACGAGCCGTAGTTTACGGTTACGGCAGCCGTATCGCCGACCGCGTCTTTTAGCGTAAATTTTAAATCCGTAAAATTTACGCCGCCCGTTAGTACGCCTACGATTGGCATGATCACGTCGCCCACTAGTGAGCTAACGATCTTGCCAAAAGCGCCGCCGATCACGACGCCCACAGCCATATCGATGACGTTACCGCGCATCGCGAACTCTTTGAATTCCTTAATGAAACTCATGTTTTTCCTTTGCATTTTAAAATTAGATATCAATTATATTTATTTTAGCTTCACAAAAGATAAAAAAGCCAAGTTAAATTCTTAAAATGCTATAATCGCCCCTAAAAATCAATAAGGAAGCAAAAATGTATCGTTTTGCGCCGTCGCCGACAGGCGATATGCATCTGGGAAATTTGAGGGTTGCGATCCTAAACTACGTCTGCTCGCTTCAGGATAAAAGCGGCTTTATCATCCGCATCGAGGATACCGACAGGGAGCGCAATATCCCCGGAAAAGACAAGGAAATTTTAGAAATTTTAGAGCTTTTCGGTATAAAATGGGACACACTTTATTATCAAAGTAAAAATTTGAAATTTCACCGCGAGTTTGCCGCAAAGCTTTTGATAGATAAAAAGGCGTTTTCGTGCTTTTGCACCGAAAGCGAGCTTGAAGCCAAAAAAGAGGCCGCAAAGGCTAGAGGCGAAGCCTACCGCTACGACGGCACATGCGAGCACCTAAGCGACAACGAAGTGCTAAATAACCAAAAACCTTTCGTCGTGCGTATGAAAAAACCGTTAGGCACGATGAAATTTAAAGACGCTATAAAGGGCGAGATAAGCTTTGAGCCTGAAAACGTCGATAGTTTCGTGATTATGCGCGCTGATTTTACGCCGACTTATAACTTCGCCTGCGCGGTCGATGATATGCTAGAGGGCGTTACTTTTGTCATCCGCGGCGAGGATCACGTCAGCAACACGCCAAAACAAGACCTTATCCGCGAGGGTCTAGGCTATACGCAAAAGATAAACTACGCTCACCTGCCTATCATCCTAAACGTCGAGGGCAAAAAAATGAGCAAACGCGAGAACGAAAGTAGCGTAAAATGGCTACTCTCGCAAGGCTTTATGCCAGAAGCCATCGCAAACTACATCGTTTCGCTAGGCTACAAGGCGCCGGTTGAAATCTTTACGATCGAGGAGGCGGCGCAGTGGTTTGATATCTCGAAAGTTTCGGCCTCTCCGGCCAAATTTGACGTCAAACAGCTAGAGCACATCAACCGCGAGCACATAAAAAGAGCAAGCGATGCAAGGCTAGCCGCGCTAATGGGTATAAAGCCCGAATTTGCCGCTATAGCTAGATTTTACACGCAAGAAAGCAGCCTGCTAACCGAGATAAAGGCCAAGGTTGATGCGATTTTCGCGACCAAATTTATCCCAGATGAGTTTAAAGAGGGTTGCGAGGCTATAAAAGCCGCTGTAAATTCGCTAAATTTGAGCGATTTTGATGAATTTAACAAGCTAAAAAAAGCCCTCATGGATGCGACCGGGCTAAAAGGAAAAGGCTTTTTTATGCCGCTTAGAATTTTGCTCACGGGCGCCGAACACGGTCCCGAGCTTAGCGAGCTATATCCGCTCATCAAACCGTATCTAAAGGAAATTTTACGATGATATTTTCGGTATTTTTAGAAGCAGTCGGCAGTATCCTGCATATCGTTATCAGCGCCTACACGTGGATCATCATAGGCGCAGCGATCATAAGCTGGGTGCGCCCTGATCCATATAACCCTATCGTGCAGCTGCTCTACCGCCTCACCGAGCCCGTCTATGCCGCTATCCGCCGCGTGATACCGACGGTTTTTGGCGGTATAGATATAGCGCCTATTATCGTGCTTTTGGCGCTTCAGTTTATAGATAGATTTTTCGTAAGGCTTATGTTTGCGTACGCTGCTTAAATTTATCCTGCCCGCGATTTTTGCGGTGGCGGCGTTTGGCGGAGTTAAGAGTTTTGAGGAGATAAAAGACGAGCCTAAGGGGCTTGCCAAGGATTATTATTTTTACCGTCTTTTAACCGAAGGCGACTACACCAAGGAGCAGGCGCAAATTTTAAACAAAGACGTCTTTCGCCGAGCGGGTGTACTGGCAAAGAAACTGGCTGAGATTTTGCCGCCAAAAAAGGTCAAAGGAAACTGCGATAGCGTGGACGTGAAAAATATCCTGGATGCAAACGTAACCTGCCAAAAACAGTGCCTCAGAGTGCCTTTTATGATGAAGCTAAAAAAGGAGACGAGGCAAAAGCTAGCGGATAAATTTAAAGACTCCGATCCGCTTCTTTACCGCCGCTTGAGCTCGCTAAACGAAAAGCATCCAGAGGACGAATTTGCCAAATTTAACGATACGGACGCGTTTTTGGTTTATTTTAAACAGTCCTCGCATAAGGATAAATTTGACAAGATATTTGACGCAAATTTTATAAATTCGCTCGCAGCTAAAAAAGAGTTTCACGTTCTAGCAAATGATTTGATAATCGATAAAAAATCGGCCAAATTTAGGCAAAATTTTCTAGCGATAAAAGAAACGGAGCTTGCTGGCAAGGATGCCTTTATGCTAGGCATAAACGCGGTTTTATTAAATTCTCCAAAAGACGCGATGAGGTTTTTTGCTAGAGCCGAGGCGGCATTTGATAGGCAGGACCGCAAGGATAACGCCGTGTTTTGGCTGTATCTACTAAGTAAAAATACAATCTATCTTGATAAGTTAAATCAAAGCCGCGACGTAAATATCTATACGCTTTATGCAAACGAACTAACGGGCGCAAGTCCGGCCGCAAACATCGTCTCGCCGACGCCTACGAAAGAAAAGGTAGCTGACTACGATATAAAAGACCCGTTTTTGTGGCAAAAGACGTTTAAAATGATAAAAGAGATGAGCGCCGAGGATGCCGCAAAGCACTCCGAGACTTTTAACACCAAAGAGACGCTGGGGCAGTATGCCTACCTGATGGAAAAGGCAAGCGGCTACAAGGATAGCTACTTCGTCATGCCGTTTGTTGATGAGCTTGAAGACGTAAATGCGACTAGAAAAGCGCTTCTTTACGCGATCGGTAGGCAAGAGAGCCGCTTTATCCCGGCTGTTATCTCAACCTCTTATGCGCTTGGTATGATGCAGTTTATGCCGTTTTTGGCTAACCATATCGGCAAAAAAGAGCTTGCAATCCCAAATTTTGATCAGGACGATATGTTTGATCCGCGTCTTGCGTTAAAATTTGCGGACCACCACTTAAATTATTTGGAGAAATACCTCTACCATCCGCTTTTTGTCGCTTACGCATATAACGGCGGTATCGGCTTTACTAAAAAGATGCTTCAGCGAGGCGACCTTTTTAACGAAGGCAAATATGAGCCGTTTTTATCCATGGAGCTAGTACCCTTCGCCGAGAGCCGCGACTACGGCAAAAAGGTACTCGCAAACTATGTTATCTACCTAAGGCTTCTCCGTTCCAGTACATCGATTTCGACACTTTTTGAAAGCTCAAAGAAACCTGCTTTGACGGATAAATTTCGAAATTAATATTGATTTTATCGCTTTTGATCTCTGGAGTGCTGACCTCGAAATACTGAGCCCACGGCACTTCAAAGCTCACTTTTTCCAAAAGCGGATCGTTGGCGGTCAGGCGTCTAACCATGATGCCTCGCTGCGAGCCGTTTGCGCTAAAACTATCCTCTAAAATTTTAGCCTCTTTAGGATGCACGGCCACGACGAATATCTCTCTTTTTTGCTCGCCCACAAGCTCGCTATAGATCGGGTTTAGATAAGTCGCGACGATTAGGATATTCGTCTTGGCATCTATGATTTCAGATTTGCTAGTGTAGGCTAAAAGCTCGTTTTTTAACGGTTCGTGGATATATTTTTTATCCGCACAGCCGACTAACGCCAAAATAAAACTTAAAAAAAATATGCTCTTTTTCATTTTAAAACCTCGCTAAATTTGGCCTTATTTTAGATAAATTTTGCTTTTAAAAAGCCTAAATTTGCTATAATTCGCGCAAAATTCAAAAATTCGGAGAAAAATGAAAAAAGCGGCGATGGCGTTTTCCGGACCTTCAAATAGCGGCAAAACCACGCTTATTTTAAAGGTCGCCAAAAAATTTATCGATGACGGGCTAAAAGTCGTGATCATCAAACACGACCCAGGCGACAAGGCGAGGTTTGACGTCGAGGGCAAGGATAGCTACAAATTTAGTCAAATAGGCGCCGAGGTCGCGGTCATGAGTCCGACGCGCACGACTTTTTTCTCGCAGGAGAGCAAGAGCGTGGAGGATGTCGTAGCGATGGCGGGTGAGTTTGATTTGCTGCTAGTTGAGGGGCTAAAAACTCTGCCACTACCGCGCATCAGCGTGTTTAAGGACGAGATAAACGAGGATTATCTTAGCTTTTCAAACGCGATCGCAAGCTATCAAAAAGACTACGAGATCGATAAGCCAAACTTCGATCTAGACGATACGCAGGCCATCTGCGAGTGGATATTAAAAAACGCAAAGGTGTTAAAATGAACGAAATTTTCGAAACGATTAAAAAGATCGCCGTAAAAATCGGCGAAGAGATAAAGTACGCCGATCTGGGCTACACCGACCATGCTAACGCCACGGGCGACACGCAGCTAAAGCTAGACGTGAGAAGCGACGAGATCATCACGGCCGAGTTTGCAAATTTAGCCAGCGTAAAAGCGCTCGTTAGCGAGGAAAAAGAGGATATGCTGACGCTAAACGAGAGTGCTAAATTTATCGTCGCATACGATCCGCTAGACGGCTCTAGCCTGGTGGATGTAAATTTTTCCATCGGCTCGATTTTTGGCATTTACGAAAACGAACTAACGCCGCAAAATCTAAAAGCCGCCGCCTATGTCGTTTACGGCCCGCGCCTAGAGCTCGTGCTTTGCGAGGAGGGGGCAGTTCCCGCACTTTACCGCCTGGGCAGGGACGGCGAGTTTAAATTTATCAAAAATCTAGCGCTCGCGCAAAAAGGCAAGCTAAACGCTACGGGCGCGACGCAAAAAGGCTGGAGCGAAACTCACGCTAAATTTATCCGCGAGCTGTTTTTGCAGGGATATCGCCTCAGATACTCAGGCGCCATGGTGAGCGACCTGCATCAAATTTTACTAAAAGGCGGTGGGTTATTTAGTTATCCTGCTACGAGCGACGCGCCAAATGGCAAGCTAAGAGCGCTATTTGAGGTGCTGCCGTTTGCCTTCATCTACGAGCGCGCGGGCGGTGCGACTAGCGACGGACACTCGGCGACGCTTTTTGATATGAAAGTGGAAAAAATCCATCAAACCACGCCTTGCTTTTTCGGCTCCAAAGACGAGATAAATTTACTGCATAAATTTTACGGAAGCGCGAAATGAGCGAGCACGCAGCGGACGCAACTCAAAAAGACGAATTTGAGCTGGAGCTTGACCGTCAAAGAGAAATTTTGCAAGCCTGTCAGCGCGAAAAAGGGCTAAGCTCGTGCTTTGCCTGCGAGGCGATGTTTGAGTGCAAAACCCGCAAAAACTACGTGGACGCCGTATATAGCTCGATGTCTAAAGGCGACGGCGGCGGATTTGATTTTTAAATTTAAAAAGGAAAGATATGAACACGACTTATATTACGACCCCGATTTATTACGTAAACGACGTGCCGCACATCGGACACGCCTACACGACCGTGATCGCGGATACGATGGCGAGATTTGCGAGGCTAAAGGGCGATGATACGTACTTTATGACCGGCACCGACGAACACGGGCAAAAGATCGAGCAAGCCGCCGCAAAAAAGGGCTACACGCCGCAAGCCTACGCTGACGAGATAAGCGCGAAATTTAGGGAGCTGTGGGATAAATTTGAGATCAGCTACGATCATTTTATCCGCACGACCGACGACTATCACAAGCTCACCGCGCAAAATGCATTTCTTAAAATGTATCAAAAAGGCGACATCTACAAGGGCGAGTACGAGGGGTACTACTGCGTTAGCTGCGAGAGCTTTTTTACGCAGACGCAGCTTTTAGAGGACGAGAGGTGTCCGGACTGCGGCAGACCGACGAATTTGGTAAAAGAGGAGAGCTATTTTTTCAAACTATCAAAATACCAAGATGCGCTACTAAAGTGGTACGAGGAGAATGAGGACTGTATCGTGCCGCGCGGAAAGAAAAACGAGGTCGTGAGCTTCGTAAAAGGCGGTCTGCGCGATCTCTCGATTACTCGCACGAGCTTTGAGTGGGGTATCAAGCTTCCCGCGAGCCTAAACGAGCCAAGACACGTTATGTACGTCTGGCTGGACGCGCTCATAAACTATCTCAGCACGCTTGGCTACACGCGCGGCGATGATAAGATGAACTACTGGAAGGGCGCGACGCATATAGTGGGCAAGGATATTTTGCGCTTTCACGCGGTCTACTGGCCGGCGTTTTTGATGAGTCTTGATCTGCCGCTGCCTCGCTGCGTCGCAGCTCACGGCTGGTGGACGAGAGACGGCGAAAAGATGAGCAAAAGCAAGGGCAACGTCATCAATCCAAGCGATGTCGCAGACGCGTACGGGCTAGAAAATTTCCGCTACTTTATGCTTCGCGAAGTGCCGTTTGGGCAGGACGGCGATTTCTCGCAAAAGGCTATGATCGAGCGCATAAACTCCGAGCTTAGCAATGATCTGGGTAATCTTTTAAGCCGCATAGTGGGCATGAGCGAAAAATACTCGGACTTTGAGATAAAGGGCGAAAATTTACGCAAATTTTACGGCGAGGTTTTAGATAGCGGCAATGAATACCTGCAAAACGCTATCAAAAATTTAGAAAGTTTCGCCACAAACCGCTATCTTGAGGAGCTATTTAAGGCGCTAACGCTCGCAAACGCTTCGATAGCTAAATTTGAGCCGTGGAATCTAATCAAAAGCGGCAAAAAAGACGAAGCAAACGCGCTCGTGTCGCTGTGCGCGAACCTGCTAGCTCGCGTAGCCGTACTGCTAAGCCCTGCGATGCCAAAAACCTGCGAAAAGATCGCGCAGACGCTAGGTTTTGAGATCTCGACGGCTACTTATAAAAAAATCATCCTAAACAACGAAATTTTGGACTTTAAAGCGCAAAAAACGCAGCCGCTTTTCCCAAAAATCGAAAAAGAGCTGATGGCTACTGCGGTGCCAAGCGTGAGCGAACCTGCCAAAACCGCCCCTGCGCCGCAAGAAAAATCAGACACGAAAATAAAAATCGATGACTTTAAAAAATGCGTTATAAAAGTAGGCACGGTGCTTGAGTGCTCAAATATCGAAGGTAGCGAGAAGTTGCTTAAATTTAAGATTGATCTAGGCGAAGAGCAACCGCGTCAAATTTTATCGGGCATAGCCAAATTTTACGCTCCGGCGGACCTCGTCGGCAAGCAGGTCTGCGTGCTGGCAAACCTAAAACCCGCTAAAATTTTCGGTCACATATCAGAGGGTATGATCCTTAGCGCCGAGGATGGGTCGCTGTGCCTCATCGCACCGATGGCTGCGGTCAAAAACGGCTCGGAAATAGGCTAAAACCGCGTGAATATCGAAAACCTAAGGCGCCTCATCAACGGCGAAGCGCTAAATAAACCAAGCGTCAGCGCCGTGGAGGGCTTTGCGTTTGAGAGTAAAAACGTGCGTCAGGGCTACGCCTACATCGGGCTTGGCGCAGGCGCGGACGAGATAGCCGCGGCGGTCGCAAACGGCGCCTATGCCGTACTCGTCGAGCAAAGATGCGAGGTCATCGATCCCGAGGTAGCCTTTATCAAGGTCGATAGTCTGAGTGCCGCGCTGATGCGGCTAATGCGCTTTGAGGCTAGCTATAAAAATCTCAAATTTTGCTCCGTTAATCTCGTACAAAAAGCCTTACTCGCGCGCATGAGTCTGGGTAAAAACGCCGATGGCAACGCGGCTAGCTTGCTGCCAGAGGATGCGATGCGGCTTTTTATAAAGATAATGAAAGCGGGCGCAGGGGATCTGTTTTTCACCGACGATCTTAAAATTTTATCCAAGATCGCGCCGTTATACGATACCGTTTTTAGCGATGTGGATGCGGTTTGCGCGCAGGGCGGCTCGCTGTTTGCCTCTAGCGTCGTTTGCGAGGGCGTTTACTATCCAAACTTAAATTTTCCTAAAGTTTTCACGCACTACCTGTGTGGGCTCTTAAAGTATCTGATCCGCGCTGGCTTTTCTTTTAAGCTTGGCGATACGCGAAATTTGGGGCATTTTGAGCCTGTTTTTATAAATAAAAATTTTCGCGTCGTGCCTTTTGGCGCTAGCTCTCAAGCCTTTATCACAGAGAGCGACGACGAGCTTTTTGATATGGAGGCGGCGTTTCTAGGGCGAAATTTTAGCGGCGGTATCGAGATCTGCGTGCCTGAGGATTTTGCTGGAAGCGCGACTGCTACGATGAGATTTAAGGATCTTGCCGAGCTAAAAAATCTTTCAAATTTTCACTACGCGCTCGTTAAATGCCAAAAAGAGGAGCTTGAAGCGATGCTAAATTTAGCCGCGCCAGAGCCTGATTTGTTCGGCGAAACTTTATAAAAAGCTTAAATTTAGTGCGAGCTTGGCGGCTTTATCTACTGCAAATTTGACTCAATCCTTAAAATCATACGTTTTATAGTCTCGAATTTGCCGCTAAATTTGACGCATAAGAATGTTTAAAAGCAGGAAAGCATTAAATAAACATTCTTGCCGCGAGGCATGCCGCGGTCGCTTTGCATGGGTGGTTGGAGTGTCGGCACAGATGCGAGAGAATTTAAAGTAGGCGTTTTGTTTTTAGTTTTTAAAAGTGGATATTGCCAAATACTTACCGTCTAAAATCCGTAAAACCGCCGCCGCGATCAAATTTGACGAAAAAACGGCAGTAGAACGGCGGGCGCATTTTGACGTGTAAATTTGATTTGGGCTAAATTCGCCGGCAGAGCTGCGCCGATTTTTAGAAGTTTTATTTTAGATTTACGTACTTTATCCTATCTTTTTCGCCCGCAAGCTCAAATCCTCGTAGTCTCAAGCGGCAGCTGTCACATTCGCCGCAGGCCTCGTCCTCGCGCTCATAGCAGCTCCATGTTAGCTCTAGCGGCGAGCCGGCCTCCAGCGACTTTCGCACGATGTCAGCCTTGCTTAAATTTACCAGCGGCGTTACGATGCGCAGGCTAAAATCCTTTGAGGTGCCGGCATTTACGGCGCTTTCTATCTTACTGATAAAATCCGCCGTGCAGTCGGGGTAGCCCGAGCCGTCCTCCTCGACGATGCCGATGTATAGCGCTTGCGCGCCTTCTTTTTCGGCCAGCGCGGCGGCGATAGAGATAAAGATGCCGTTACGAAACGGCACGTAGGTGCTAGGAGTGTCGGCTTTGGCGCCGTCCTTGCGGATCTCAAGGCTCTCGTCGGTTAGTGCGTTGCCGCCGATACTTGCTATAAAATGAGCGTCTAAATTTACCTTTTTTAGCGCACCGATACGCTCGCATATCTGCTCAAAGGCTAGCTTTTCGCGCTTCATCGTGCGCTGCCCGTAGTCAAAATGCAGCGCGATGATCTCGTAGCCTGCGCGCTTAGCGAGGACGGCGCACAGCGTGCTGTCCATGCCGCCGCTCATTATGCAAACCGCTTTTTTCACTTTTTCTCCTTTTTTCAGCTTGTCTTTTGAGTGCTTTTTGCGGATTTCGTTAAAATTTGACTCGATAGACTACATGCCTTATCTTCGTCAAATTTTAACTTCAAAACCCCAAAAATCATCTCAAAATACTTCGCCTTGCTTTTCCTATTCAAGCTTGAAGTCAAATTTAAGAATTTCAGCTTTAAATTTTACCCACCGAAACCCGCACCTTGAAAATGTTAAATTTTGTCTCTAAAAAATTTTTAAAATTTTACGACCAAAAAGCTTTCGCCTCCAAATTTCGTGCTAAGCATTAGCGAAGCCGAAATTTGGTAGGTAACTGCTTTGAGCGAGTGAAATTTTAAAAATTTGAGCATTAGAGTTTTTAAAATTTTATACAAAGCGAGTAAAATTTGACGCCGATGTCGTTTGTTACAAATTTGGCTTTATTAAATTCGACCAAAATTTTCGCTAAAATCATACTCAAATTTAACTAAAGGAAAGCCAAAAATGATACTTTGCGAGGACGATTATCCGAAGATTTTGGATCAAATTTGCGATTATTTGACCGCGGGCGAGGTGGAGCTAAGCTTTGTTGACGCCGAGGAGATGAAGGAGATAAACGTCCGCCAGCGCGGCATCTATGAAACTACGGACGTGTTAAGCTTCCCGCTTGAGATGCAGCTGCACGCGCCGCTTGGCTGTATCGTGATAAACACCGAGCTAGTCGCCGCCAAAGCCGCCGAGCTGGGTCACAGCGAGGATGACGAGACGGCGCTGCTTTTTACTCACGGACTGCTTCACGTGCTGGGCTATGATCACGAAAACGACGCGGGCGAGATGAGGGCCAAAGAGTGCGAGGTTATCGAGAAGTTTAGCCTACCAAAGAGCCTCATCGTGCGAACGCAGGATGCGGGCGAAGAATAATTAAATTTCGCTAGCTTCGTAAAGGTGCGGGTTATGCCAAGCGTAAAGTAGCTACCAGTGGTAAAATTTTAAATACATCGCTAAATTTAGCCCGCAAATAGCATATTGTTTAAAATTTACAAACCAAAACGCAAACGCGGCGCGAGTCAAATTTGCCCCGAGCAAGCGATCAAATTTCCCTGTCCGCCTATGCCGAACTTGTCGCGTAAAAAGACGTTTCTGACACACGCTTCGCCGCCTCGCTCAAATTTCCTCAAATTTGCTGCGCGCAGTGGTTAGATATTTAATAATTTTGGCTAAATTTACGAAATGTTTTATGTTCTATCATCTTTGATCATCATTTTTATGAATTACGTTTCTTATCGCGGGCTTTTTGCAGATGCCGCGCTCAGGCCGCTTGCTACGCATAAAAGGGCGCTTGGGCTATTTTTCCTGACGCTTGCCATGGGCGGCATCGCGCTGGCTTTTTCGCTGCGGTTTAACTTTTTGGGTCCTAGCTTTCGCATCGCCTGTTCGCTGATGTTGGCGCTGACGTTTATTATCTTTTCGTTCGTGCTTTTTACGAACGTCGTCGCGCTCGCCGTCCGTCCCGTAACCAAGCGCGCGTTTAGCGAGAGCAGGCGTAAATTTTTGCGTCTTTATCTTGATGTCACGATACTTATTTTGGCGTTTAGCTACTTTTTTAGGGGCATCTTTAACGCCGTAAAATTGCCCGAAGTAAAAGCGCAGGATATCGAGCTAAAGGGGCTAAATGGCGAGCTAAAGATCGCGGTTTTAACTGATATTCATCTGGGAGATTTTTTAGGAGCGGATTTTGCGCGAGCGATAACTAGGCGCGTAAACGAGCTTCGTGCCGATGCGGTCGCGATAGTGGGCGATATCGCGGATCTGCCGCCGCACCGTTTGGCCGAGTTTATCGCGCCATTTAACGAGCTAAAGAGTAAATACGGCACCTTTTACGTGCCCGGCAACCACGAGTACTATAACGGCATCGACGGCACGCTAAAAGCGATCCGAGAGACGACGAATTTTAAAATTTTAGGCAACGAAAACGTGCGAGTTGGCGGGATAAATTTAGCCGGCGTTTACGATCTCATCGGTTTTAGATTTAAAGCGCATGAGCCAGATCTAGTCGCCGCTCTAGGCGGTCGCGACGTAAATTTGCCTACCGTTTTGCTCGCTCATCAGCCTAAATTTTTAAAATACGTGGACGAAAGCGCGCCCGTGGATCTGGTGGTGAGCGGGCATACGCACGGCGGGCAGATTTTTCCGTTTTCGATGCTGGTAAAGCTCGATCAAAAATACGTTGCAGGGCTATATAGCGCGAACAAAAAAACGCAAATTTACGTTAGCCGAGGCGCTGGATTTTGGGGGCCGCCGGTGCGCGTGATGGCGCCTAGCGAGATTTCGTTATTAAGACTAAAAGGAGATGTATGAGGGGACTTGTTTCTAGGATATTCGGGTTTGTGGCGGCGGTTAAATTTCCGAGGTTTTTGCAAACTTTTATCAATGAAAAATACGTAAGCGGCTTTAAGATCGACATGAGCGAGTTTAAAGAGCCAAAGGAGTACGAGAGCCTCACGGCGCTTTTTACCCGCGAGCTACAGTGTCCGCGAGATTTCGACGTTTCGCCGCAGGCTTTCATCAGTCCTAGCGACGGTACGTGCCTTGAGCTCGGAGTGAGCAAGGAGCTAAAAGCAATCAGCGTCAAGGGGCATGAGTACGGCATAGCTGAGCTTCTGGGCGACAGTATGGAGCGCAGCGAGCGAGACGCCGAGCTAGAGTACGTAAATATTTATCTCAGCCCGCGCGACTATCACCGCTACCACGCGCCTTGCGATATGAGGATCTTATCCGCGCTCTACGTGCCTGGCGAGCTATATAGCGTGGCCGTTAGCGCGCTGCTAAAGGTGCCAAATCTATACGCCAAAAACGAGCGCGTGGTGCTAAAATGCGAGCTTGCAAGCGGCAAAAAGATGTGGTTGGTCTTCGTCGGCGCGCTAAACGTGGGCAAGATGAAATTTGACTTTGACGCGCGCATACAGACTAACGCCTGCGCCGGCAACGTCGCGCTCTACGAATACGAAAATTTAAGCGCGAAAAAGGGCGAGCAGCTGGGGATGTTTGAGCTGGGCTCTACGATCCTCATCCTCAGCGAGCAGGGCGCGGTCAAATTTGATCTAGCAGCCGAGCAAAAGCTAAAATACGGCGACAAAATAGGAACTATCAACTAAGGAGGCGTGATGGGAACGCAACTAGTCGAACAAAACGAGCTAAAAGAAACGCTAGAACTAAAAGAGCGCATCGAAAACAACACCGTCGTCGAACTCTGGGAAAATAGCGAGGACTACGAGCGCCTAGCCAACGCGACGCGAAAGACCATGCGCTACATCAACGACGAGCAGATAAAGAGCTTTGCCGATGCGTTAAATCAAACGAACGAAAAGATCTTAAATTTGACCTTTGAGGGCGTGAAAAAGCATCACGAAAAGAAATTTGAGCAAATCAGAAAAAAGCAAAAACTCTATGTCGCTTCAGCTTTTGCCATCGGCGTTCTAGTCGGCGCTCTTTGCGTCTGGGCGGCGTTTAGGATCTTTGCGGCGTAGGTTTTGTTTTGCGTTCGGCCGTTTGAAATGCTTGCGTGCTGGGGGTTTATTTTGCTCGGTTTTGCCTGGGCAAATTTGACTTGTTAATCGCGCGATTGCTTGCGGCTTTGGCGTGTGGGCTTAAATTTGACGCTTTGATTTTTGGATTTACTTGAGTGTTTGGCTTTAAATTTGAGCATGGAGGCTTTTAAAATTTGCTTGTCGTTGCGAGTTTGGCTCAAATTTGATTTCGGGCTGCGGCTGTAAATTTGATCTTGTATTTTGGTGCAACAGCCATTAAGCTCGCATCTACTTGTTGCGCATCGTCTATCAAGCGCGTTTGCTTCTTAAATTTTATAAAAATTTAAATTTCAAATTTAGCCGCCGACTTGCGTATCTGCCCAAAAAGCTAAATTTTGATTTTTCTCGTGGCGTGACGGATGATTTGCTGCGTGTTTTTGTTTTGCGATCTTTGCCAGCGCACGAGCAGCTCCTTTGCGGCGGCGAAATTTACCTTTAGATAGTCCGCGACGTTGTTTGCGACCGAGCGCTGTACGAAGCGCACCTCGTCCTCTTTAAGGATCTCTAGCACCGCAAAAACCGGGCTCGGATCGCTGATGAAAAGCTCCAGTTTGCTAGCCCACGGCAGCTTTGGTCGCAGACCCTCCGACGCTAGCCTACGCAGGTGGAAATTTGACGAACGCGCCCACTGCGTCATGGTTTTTAGCGAGTCTTGCGGATATTTTTTGATAAAGGCGCGCACCGCGTACTCGCCCGTGCCGCGCTTCGTGATTTCCCTGATCGCGCCCATTGAGGTTTCAAAGTCGTCTAGGCCGTAAATTTCGATGTATTTTGCCAGCGGCAAAGTCCAGTAAAAGTGCTTAAACATGCCCGTTTCGTTCGGGTTTTCCTCGCCTAAAATAGCGATCAAAATCTCCGCTGCGCGCTTAAAATCCGGCGGCAAAAGCTCATTTAGCGCGTTTGCGTGCGCCAAAATCCTTTGCGAATAGCCTAGTTTTGGCGTGGTCGCCGCGATTTGCCCGCAGTAGCTATGCGCATCAAATTTAGGATAAACCGCCTTTATCTTTTGCGATAAAATTTGCGCCAATTTTTCTCCAAAATATACCGCCAGTCCGCTGTTTTCCATGTTTTTCCTTTGGGTAGGTTTATCTAGCCTTTAAGCAGGTATGAATCGTAAATTTGTCGCCTAAAACCAGGCGGCGTTAAATTTGCAGCCGTTACGCTCGCCAAATTTGCCGCAGTTTTTTGGGTCAAATTTAAATATCGACCCAAAAAGAGGGCGCTAAATTTAGCAAAAACTAAAAAATAACGCCCGAAAGTAAAATTATTTGCACTCGACTTGCGGCATCTGCGCTAAAAATATCGGCAATTTTTGCTTGATTAGCGTGTGAAATTTGCTTCTATCCGCGATATTTAGAAACTTTAGCGCGTAGTGCGTGACTCTAAGCCCGCAGTTAAGGCTCTTGACGTGGATTAGATTGATCTCGTAGTTGTCAAAATCCGGGTTGCCCGCGATCGGATAGTAGATCGTATAAGCTTGATACTCTTTATCGTTTATAGGCTTGAAATCATACTCCGCTTTGCCAAACTGCCCGCTTTTTAACGCGGTTACAAAGGTCTTTTGATATTCGTTGATATCGGCGTTTTCATCGACGGTGACGCTTACTAGTTTGCTCCATTTAAAGCCCACTTTTTCATTGGGTAGATAAAACTCAGCCGTTCTTGCGTTTTTTTGCTTTAAGACGAATTTTTCGCCGTCTATGGTTACTTCGTTTGGTAGATTTACGCTATCTAGCGCGCTTTTTGGTAGCTCTATCTGCGTGGTTCTAGGCTGGGTGCAGCCGCCCAAAAATAGACAAACGGCCGCAACGGCGGCAAATGAAACTTTTTTAAAACTCATGTTTTTCTCCTTTATTAGTTGATTTTTTAAACTCCATGCACTTTTTAGCTAGCCCAGCCTCGCACTCTTTTTCGTGCAGCTTTTGCGCCTTTTGGCGTAGCGCGGCGGCTTGTTTTTTGTCGCTGCGCTCAAGGTGGCGCGCTAGATTTAGGCACCCGCGTGCGTCGTCCGCCTCGCAAGCCTCGCTAAAAAGGCTCGCAGCCTCGCTGGCGTCCGCTTTTACCACTTCGCCTATGCCTCTTTCATAGATCGCGCCTAGATTTGTGCAGGCCGGTTTTAGCCCGTTGTAGCAGGCGATCCTGTAAAAGTTAAAGGCCTTTGCTATATCTTGCGGCACGTCTGATCCGTCAAAATACGCGTCCGCTAGGCTCTCGCAGGCATCTAGTCGCCAAAGTAGGCAGGCTTTTTCAAAAAGCTCCAACGCGCGAGAAGCGTCCTTTTTTACGCTGCGTCCATGAAATAGCATATCGCCAAGCTCGGCGCAAGAAGCGCCAAAGCCGCCCTTGCAGGCTTTCTCGTGAAATTTGACCGCCTGCTCGCTATCTTGCCGTACTCCGCCGAGCCCCTTTTCGTAGAGCTGCGCTAACGCCGCGCAACCGTTTGCTACGCCTCTATCGCACGCCTCTTTGCCCAGCTCGTAGGCTGCCTCAAACTGCCCGCCTTGATACTGCGCCCTGCCGCCGTATAGCTCGTCCAGACGCTCGCTGCCGCTGCATTTGTAGGCATTTGCGGCGCAGGCCTTGTCGTAGTAGGATCTAGCAGCCTTGATATCCTGCGCAAAACCCGCCTCGCCGTCCTCGTAAAGCCTGCCCAAAGCTTCGCACGCTTCGTAAATTTTACCATCGCAGGCAAGCGGGTAAAATTTGAGCGCGTTTTTCGAGCTTTTCGCGGCTTCGTCGTTTTTGCCCATTGCGCCGTCCGCGTACATGCCGCCTAAATAGTAGCAAACTACCGCGTATCCGCGCTCGCAAGCCTTTACGTAGAGCTCTAACGCTTTGCTTTCATCCGGTGCGACGCCAGTACCAGCTTCGTAAATTTGAGCTAGATTATAGCAGCTTAAACCAAATCCTTTTTCGCAGGCTCGATCAAAAATCGCGGCGGCTTTGGCGTGTTCGCCGCTGTTTTGGTGGAGCGAGGCTAGGCTATCGCAGCCTGATGGCTCGCCTGCGTCGCAGGCTTTTTCGTAAAATTTGCTAGCCTTTGCGTCATCTTGTTCTACACCTTTGCCGTTTTTGTATAAAAACCCAATCCTTGCACACCCGCGCGCTTCGCCTGCGTCACATACTTTTTGGCTAGGTCGTTTGCTTTTTCGACGTCTTTTTTTACGCCGCGACCTTGTCTGTACTGGATAGAGAGGTTGTTGCACGCGGATGCGCTGCCCAGGTAGCCGGATTTGTCGTAGAGCTGTGCGGCTTTGGCATCGTCCCTGGCTACGCCTTCGCTCTCTTCGTATAAAAATGCGAGGTTAAAGCAGTCGCTAGCGATATTTTTAAAAGCTTTGCCGCATCCTTAAATCGCTTTTCGTTGTAGGCTACTATGGCGTCATCGTGGGCTTTGGCTCCCTTGAAATTTATTTGAGCGCAGAGTAAAATTAGAGTGGCTATGCAAACGGCTATAATCTTTTTCAATTTTTTCCTTAAATTTAGCGTCGAGTCAAATTTGAGCGGCAAAAACCGTGCCGAGCTAAATTTAACGCGCTCTTAAGGGCTAAAATAAATTTTGCGGCGCAGTGTCGACACGAAAAGGCGTCAATTTTATTTTGCTAGCATTTATGTTTATAGCCGCGCGGCATAAAACAGAGGCGGTCAAATTTGGCCAAAAACCGCTCGGTTATAAAGCCAAATTTGACCGATTTATACTTAAACGTTAAATCTAAAATGCATCACGTCGCCGTCTTGAACAACGTAGTCCTTGCCCTCTAGACGCATTTTGCCCGCCTCTTTGGCCGGATTTTCGCCGCCGCAAGCGATGTAGTCCTCGTAGCCGATGACTTCGGCTCTGATGAAGCCCCGCTCAAAGTCGTTGTGGATGACGCTGGCGGCTTTTGGCGCTTTCCAGCCTTTTACGATCGTCCATGCGCGCACCTCGACGACGCCAGCGGTAAAGTAGCTGACTAAATTTAGCTTCGCAAACGCCGTTTTGATGATCTTTTCCAGGCCGCTCTCGTTCGTGCCTAGCGAGCTTAGAAACTCATGCGCCTCTTCGTCGCTAAGTCCCACGAGCTCCTCTTCGATCTTGGCGCAAAGCTTGATGACCTCGTGTCCCGAGCGCGCGGCGAACTCACGGAGCGCCTGTACGTATTTGTTATCCTGCGCGATGCCGTCTTCATCGACGTTTGCACCGTAAACGACCTCTTTTGCGCTGAGTAGCCTTAGCTCTTTGTTTAAATTTATAAACGCTTCCTCGTCCTTGCCGCCGAAGCTGCTCGCGCTTTTGCCGTCGTTTAGGTGGGCTAGCAGCGAGTTTGCAGTCTCTAGCGCCTCTTTCGCGCCTTTTGCGTTTGCTTTGGCTTCGCGAGTTAGACGCTCGATTTTTTTGTTTAGCTGCTCGATGTCGGCGAGGATGAGCTCGGTCTCGATGATTTCGACGTCCCTGACGGGATCGACGCCGCCCTCTACGTGCGTGATGTTTTCGTCCTCAAAGCAGCGCACGATGTGTAAAATCACCTCTGTTTCGCGGATATTTGAGAGAAATTTATTTCCTAGCCCTTCGCCCGCGCTCGCACCCTTTACGAGGCCCGCGATATCGACAAATTCGATAGTTGAGTATTGGATTTTATTTGGATTTACGATTTTGGCTAGCTCGCCTAGGCGCTTATCGGGCACCGGCACGACGGCCTTGTTTGGCTCGATCGTGCAGAACGGATAGTTCGCACTCTCGGCATTTTGTGCCTTCGTTAGTGCGTTAAACGTGGTTGATTTGCCGACGTTTGGCAAACCTACGATACCTACTGCTAGTCCCATTACAGCTCCTTTGCCATAGCGCATAGATAATAAAGATTCATTCGCACGCCAGCTCCCGTCGCGCCCGCTTGGTTATATCCCCAAGCTTTTTCGGTGTATGCGGGGCCTGCGATATCTTGATGTATCCACTTGTCTTTAAATTCGTCTTTTATAAATTTATCTAGGAAAAGCCCCGCCGTGATCGCGCCGCCGTAACGGCTAGAACCTGTGTTGCTGACGTCTGCGATCTGGCTTTTGATTAGCTCGCGTAGATGCGGATTAAACTCCAAAATCGTATTTAGCTCGCCGCTCTTTGCCGCTTTTGCTTTAAATTCAGCCTTTAGCTCCTCGTTGTTGCCCATTATGCCGCTTGTGTATTCGCCAAGACCCACCACGCAAGCGCCAGTTAGCGTCGCCATGTCGATGAGGATATCGGGCTTAAAATCCTGCGCGTAGCTAAGGCAGTCTGCGAGCACCAAACGGCCCTCGGCGTCGGTGTTTCGCACCTCGATACTAACGCCGCTGCGAGAGATCAGCACGTCGTCTGGTTTATAGGCGTTGCCACCGATCATATTTTCGGTCGCGCCTAAAATAGCGTGAATTTCAAACGGTAAATTTAGCTCGGCCGCGCCTTTAATTATACCCATTGCCGCCGCCGCGCCGCTTTTATCGGCTTTCATCGTTAGCATATAATCAGCTGGCTTTAAGCTAAGTCCGCCGCTATCGTATGTTAGCCCCTTGCCGACGAAGATTACGCGTTTTTTCGCGCCATTTGGTTTGTAGATAAGGTGGATGAGGCGAGGCGGATGGACGCTGGCTTTGTTTACGGCTAAAAATGCGTTCATCTTTTCTTTTTCAAGGAATTTTTCGTCGTAAATTTTGCAGCTTAAATTTGGGTAGTTTTTGGCTAGATTTTGCGCCTCTTCGGCCATTTTTTGCGGAGTGTAGATTTCAGGTATTTCG
The DNA here is from genome assembly GCF_000313615.1 of Campylobacter showae CSUNSWCD. NCBI lineage: Bacteria > Pseudomonadati > Campylobacterota > Epsilonproteobacteria > Campylobacterales > Campylobacteraceae > Campylobacter > Campylobacter showae. Next base: position 222,736 of record NZ_AMZQ01000002.1, read on the forward strand.
TTTACGATGTCTTTGGTGAAATTTGTCGCAGAAGCGATTATCTCGCCGTGAGCAAAGCCGTCCTGCGCGTCGTTTTCGCGGACTTCCTTGTCGTTATACTCCTCCTTGCTAAAAATAATATCTTTTAGAGCGTATTTTTCTTTTTTTTCTTTGTATTTGTTAAATTCGTAAGCTCCGAGCAAAAAGCCCTCGGTTAGAGCTTGAAAGCTCATTTTTTGGCAGCCTGCGAGATACGAGGCTAGTTTAATGCTTTTGACGTTTAGCGATTTTACCGCATTGTAGGCCTTTGCCGCAGCTATGCGAAGCTCGTCGTAGCCAAGCTTGCTAAGCGGAACGTAGATCCTGCCGCTTTCTAGCAAAAGCAAGACGTTGTCGCCTTTGTAGTTGGCAAATTTAAACGCCTTTTCGTCTTTTATAAATTTATGTTTTATGTTTTTATCTACGACGAAAATCAGCTCCAAATCAGCCTTGATTTCGTTTAGTTTTTTATTAGTGAGTTGAAACCGCACTTCTGTGTCTCCTATCGTTTAAAATTTTATTTTCTATGCGCCTAAAGCCGTAGAGCAAAATGCCCAAAAATACCGCTACTATCGGCACAGCGACATACCAATGCTCTTTTGCTTTGTGCAGTATATCAAGTATGTGCTCGCCGAGGATCCATGCGGGGATTACCGTTATCGCGGCCCAGCACCAGGCGCTGATTAAATTTATAAAGGCGTATTTTTTCGCACTATAGCCCGTTAGACCGATGCACATCGGGATGATGACGCGAAAGCCGTACATGTAGCGCTGGATAAAGATGATCGGCCAGCCGTATTTTTTCAGCATTATGTGCGCGATGGCAAATTTACGGCGCTGGGCGTGTAGTTTTTTGGCGATGTATTTTTTATTATAGCGGCCTAGATAAAAGTAAAATTGATCCCCGACAAAGCCGCCAAGCCCCGCGATAAAGATCGCCGGCACGATATGCATATGCGTCGTGTGTGCGAGTATGCCCGCCATTATGAGCGCCATCTCGCCTTCCATTATGCACCATAAAAAAAGTATGATGTAGCCGTACTCGGTGAGTAGTTTTATGAAAAATTCTTCCATCTCAGATCTCTAGTATACTGTAAATTTTGGTTAGAGGGCGTAAATTTTCGCTACCGCCCAGATCCTTTAAATCAATCAAAAAGCAGGCCTCTACGCAAACGGCGTTTGTTTGATTGATTAGCTCTACGCTTGCTTTTGCGGTGCCGCCCGTAGCGATTAGATCGTCGATCAAAAGCACCTTTGCGCCCGCTTTTTCACCGAATGCGTCGATGTGGATTTGCACCTCGTCCACGCCGTACTCTAGGCTATATTTTTGCGAGATCGTGATGTAGGGTAGTTTTTTAGGCTTTCTAATCGGCACAAAAGGCAGTCGCAGTCTAGCCGCCAAAGCCGCTGCGAATATAAATCCGCGCGACTCGATGCCGGCGATAAAGTCGATACTAACATTCTCGTAGCGAGCTGCGAGATGGTCGATTAGAAAATTAAACGCTTCCTTGTTGTTTAGTAGCGTCGTAATGTCGCGAAATACTATGCCCGGTTTTGGAAAATCGTTTATGCAGCGGATAGAATTTAATAAAAACTCCTTCCCCGCTTTGTCTAGTTCTTTCATTTTTTGCCTTTAAATTTGATTTATAGTAGCGCTTCAATTTTGCCCTCTAGTTCGCGGATGCGCTGGCGGAGTTTGTCGTTTTCTAGGCGGTACTGCGAGTTTCTAGTGCGAAGGGCGTTGGCGTCGTTTTTGACTTTATTGAGTTCGTCGGTGAGGATGTCGATATTGCCAAGGCCGCGCTGGAGCTGAATTTGTAGTTTGCGGATGACGACTTCGGTGTCTTGGAGATTATTTTTCATAAATTCGCGCGTCGTACGTTCTTTTTTAAGTAGAGTTTTAAAGTAAAACACCATAACAATAAGATAGATGCAAATGCAAATCAAAACAGTAAGCACTAGCCAATCTATCATTTTTCGCCTCCTAGCTTTTTCACGCGTCTTTCGTGTCTGCCGCCGGCAAATTCGGTAGCGAAAAAGGCTTTTACCATATCTGCCGCTACGGCGTCGCCGATCGTTCTAGCGCCCATGGCTAGCACGTTTGCATCGTTGTGCTCTCGAGCTAGTTTTGCCGTTGTAATGTCGTGACAAAGAGCGCAGCGAACGTGCGAATGGCGGTTGGCTGCGATACTGATGCCGATACCCGTGCCGCAGATTAGTACGCCGTATTCGTTATCGCCGCGTAAATTTTGCGCCATAAGCTCGGCAAAATCGGGATAATCAACGCTATCTTTGCTATGCGCTCCTAGGTCGCATACGTCAAAACCTTCGTTTTTTATAAGCTCGCAAATTTGCGCCTTAAGATCAAAGCCCGCGTGGTCGCTCGCGATAAAAATTTTGTCTATTTTCATGAAATTTCCATAAGCTAAAAATGCTTAATTATAGCAAAAAAGCATTAAAGTAAAATTTCGCCGCTAGCCTTTTGGGGCGAAATTTTAGGCTAAATTTTAAAATTTGCCGTTTACAAAAACATCCTCATGATCGCCACGGCATATCGTATCGGCTCGAAAAAGTAATCTTTTAGCGGCGAGATCACGATGATAACTAGCGCGATAAAGCCGTATCTTTGCATGCTATTTAGCCAGTTTGCCGCGCCGTGAAGCCCAAAAATGCGCAAAAGATACTCAAGCGCCTTTGAGCCGTCAAGAGGCGGGACGGGGTAGAGATTAAAGAGGGCTAGGACTAAATTTACGGCTGCAAGCATAAATACAAACTCCGCTACCGCGCCGTCAAAAAACCCCTCGAAGCCTATAAATTTAATTAGGCAAAACGCTAGCGCAAAAAGAGCGAGGTTGTATGCGATGCCCGCAAGCGCGACGATGATAGCGGCCTTGTAGCCGCCGTTATAAAGCACCGTGCGTAAATTTATGGGTACGGGTTTAGCCCAGCCAAACGTCACTCCCGTGCTAAGATACATTAGTGCGGGCACGACGATAGTGCCTAGCGGATCGACATGTTTTATGGGATTTATGCTGAGCCGCCCCAAATTTTTGGCGGTTAGGTCGCCAAATTTAAACGCCGCGTATCCGTGCGCGATCTCGTGTCCGACGACTGAGATAACGAGCACGGCGACTAGGATCGCAACCTGCGCGAAATCGATGTTATCAAGGTTCATTCGATCTTGTTTCCGTCGTTTTTAGCTTCGGCTTTGGCGGCGTCTAGCAGCTCAGGCGAGTTTTGTATAAAGTCCACGCTCTTGCCGACTCTGTTCCATCTGATTTTGTATTCGTCATCCCAGCTAAAGTAGACAAACCACGGCTTGCCGACTATGTTTTTGTAGGCTACCGGCCCCCAAAATCGGCTGTCGTTCGAGTGGTCGCGGTTATCGCCGATCATGAAAAACTCGCCCTCTGGAACCTGAAAATAAAATGCGTTAAACGGATAGTTGCCTACGCTGGGTAGCTCGTTTACGATAACGGGCTGCATGGCGAATTTGCTCGCGTTTAGGTAGTTTACGGCTAGTTCAAATAAATTTACCTTCTCGTCGTAGTGGATACCGCCGAATTTATATGGCTCGCGCACGAAAAGCTTACCGCCAAATTTTACTATATCTTTTTCGTCAAAATTCGCCTTTATAAACTCCTCGCCCTCGTGCGGGTGTAAAAATAGTGCCTTTTCGGTGAAAATCACTTCATCGCCGCCGACTGCGAAATTTCGCTTGACGTAGTGGATCTTTTCATCGTGCGGATAGCGAAAAACCACGATATCGCCGCGCTGCGGTTTTGCGCCCTCGATGAGGTGGCCGTTGCTGTTAAAATCTGGCAAAACCTTGACCTCGATCCACGGAATGCGCGGAGTCGAGATGCCGTAACTAAATTTTTTAACAAAAAGATGATCGCCGACTAAAAGCGTGTCCTTCATCGAACCAGACGGTATCACGAAGGCCTGTGCGACAAAGAAAATCACGAGCAAGACGATGATGACAGTGCCCGTCCAGCTGTTTGAAAAATCTAAAAATCTATTAAACGCTTTTTTCAAAATTTATGCCTTTTTTGCGCGGTTTTTGGCTGATTTTATGGTGTTTGACAGTAGCATCGCGATAGTCATCGGACCTACGCCGCCTGGAACGGGCGTTATAAATGAGCATTTTGGCGCTACCTCGTCAAATTTGACGTCGCCTTTTAGCTTGCCGTCGTCCATACGGTTTATGCCTACGTCGATCACGACGGCGCCGTCTTTTACCATATCAGCCGTTACGAAATCGGCCCTGCCGATAGCGGCTACTAGGATGTCGGCGTCCGCGCAAATTTCTTTTAAATTTCGCGTTTTGCTATGCGTCACGGTTACGGTCGCATTGGCGTTTAGCAGTAGATTTGCCATCGGTTTGCCTACTATGTTGCTGCGTCCGATTACGACGGCGTTTTTGCCCTCTAAATTTATATCGTAGGCTTTAAAAATTTCCATTATGCCTAGCGGCGTGCACGGTACGAACCCGTCAAGCCCGCTAGCTAGTTTGCCGGCGTTGATCGCGGCAAAGCCGTCCACGTCTTTTTCAGGGCTAATGGTTTCTAAAATTTTATTCGTATCTATGTGCTTTGGTAGCGGCAGCTGAACTAGGATGCCGTCGATACCGTCGTCTAAATTTAACACGTCTATTAGCGCGATTAGCTCGCTTTGAGTCGTAGACTCTGGCAAGCGGTGCATAACGCTTTTTATATCGCAGGCTATGCAGGCTTTTTCTTTTGCCGCGACGTAGGTTTGGCTGGCTTTATCCTCGCCGACTAGTATCACCGCAAGCGCAGGCTCTATGCCTTGATTTTTCAAATTTAACGCTTCGTTTTTTACTCTTTCTTTTACTTGCGCACTTACGTTTTTGCCGTCTAATATCGTCATTTTCGTCCTTTATTACTTTTTAATCGCAAAGATTGTATGATAGCTAATTTTAGATTAAAATTACGAAAAAGCGAAAGAATTTATGAAAATTTGGCTGATTTTTTGGTTGCTTTACGGTGCGGCGTTTGCGAGCGATTTTATCACGAAAAACGAATACGCAAGGATGCTCTATCAAAACCCGCGCGGCATCGGCTGCGACAAGTGTCACGGCAGCGGCGGCGAAGGCTCGCTCATATCAAAATATAGACATTTCGATAAAAAAACCAAGCAGGTCATCGACGACGAGCTAAGAGCGCCAAGGATAAACAATCTTGATTTTGAGACGTTTAAAGAGGGCGTGCTAAGCGCTAGAAGCGTGATGCCTAGCTACTTTCTAACCGACGAAGAGATAAATTTGCTTTACGAATACGTTATAAATTTCAATAAGGATAAAAAATGACTAACAAAGAAGCTTTTGGGCTAGCTAAAAAATATATCCCGGGCGGCGTGGATTCGCCCGTTCGCGCGTTTGGCAGCGTCGGCGGCGAGCCGTTTGTGGTGGACCGCGGCGAGGGCGCGTATCTAGTCGATATCGAGGGTAACCGCTATCTAGACTTCATCCAGAGCTGGGGACCGCTCATTTTCGGGCACTGCGATCCGGATATCGAGAGCGCGGTGATAGCGACGGCTAAAAAGGGACTAAGCTTTGGCGCTCCGTCAAATTTAGAAACAAGGCTAGCCAAACTAATCTGCGACGAGTTTAAAAACGTAGAAAAGGTACGCTTCGTAAGCTCCGGCACTGAGGCCACTATGAGCGCGATCCGCGTGGCGCGCGGTTTTAGCGGCAAAGATGGACTGATAAAATTTGAAGGTTGCTACCACGGACACAGCGATGCGCTTTTGGTAAAAGCAGGCAGTGGTGCTACGACCTACGGCAACGCTTCCAGCGGCGGAGTGCCGGCAGACGTGGTGAAAAACACATATCTAGCGCGCTACAACGATATAGCTAGCGTGAGGGCGATATTTGAGGCAAATCCTGGCAAAATCGGCGCGCTAATCATCGAGCCGATCGCGGGAAATATGGGTCTAGTGCCTGCTGATAACGAGTTTTTGAGCGAGCTTAGACGCCTTTGCGACGAAAACGGCGCAGTGCTGATTTTCGACGAGGTTATGAGCGGTTTTCGCGCGAGCAGGCACGGATCGTTCGAATTTAACGGCATAGAGGCTGATCTCGTGACCTTTGGTAAGGTTATCGGCGGAGGCTGCCCGGCGGCGGCGTTTGGCGGAAAGGCTGCTATCATGGACTGCCTAAGCCCCGAAGGTGCTGTGTATCAGGCGGGCACGCTAAGCGGCAATCCCGTAGCTATGGCCGCCGGCATCGCAAGCCTGAGTAAAATTTTTGCTGATCATGATCTTTATGACCGTCTAAACAAACTAGCCGTACTGTTTGCTCACGGGCTAAAAAGTGTCGCCACGAAGCACGGCATCGCTCTGCAAACGACGGTGCGAGGCTCGATGTTTGGCTTTTTCTTTACTGCAAGCGAGGTTAAAAACTATGACGACGCGCTAAAAAGCGACGTCAAGCTTTACGCCAAATTTCATGCCAAAATGCTTAAAAAGGGCGTCTATCTAGCACCTAGCCAGTTTGAGACGGGCTTTATCTGCGACGCGATGAGCGAAGAGGATATCAAATTTGCGATTAAGGCCGCGGACGAGAGCTTTGCCGAGATAGTCGCGCAGACGGCTGGCGAAAACGAAGAAATGCGCGAGGTAAAAGCAAGGATCGCCGATCTAGAAGAGCGCCTAAAAGAGGCCAGGAAAGAGCGTGAAGCGATACAAGAACGCATGAAAAACAGCTGGGGATTTGCCTAATGGCGAAGATAAATTTAGGCGATGTCGTAAAGGGTGCCGAGCAGCTAAGTCTGGGCGTTTCTATCGTCGTGGCGCTTGCTATCGGAGCCGGGTTTGGCTACTGGATGATGAAGGAAACCGGCTGGACATGGACGCTGTTTGCAGGTATCGCAGTTGGTATCGCCGCAGCCGGCCTAAACATCAAAAAGGCCTACGACGCGCAGATAAAAAGCCTAGATGAACTAAAAGATAAAGGTAAATTTAAACCCGCGAAAGACGATGACGAGGACGATGAGTGAATCTTAAGCTCCTTGCCGTTTACGGTACGTTTGAGGCTTTGCTTTTGCTTGGCTCGGCGGCATTTGGCCACGCGTGGTTTTATAGCTCGCAGGTTGCGTTTGCGGGCTCGCTTTTGGTGCTGGCCGCGACATTTAGAGCCTACAAAAAACGCGTAGAAAACGGCGTGCGAGACTACGACGCCTCCGCAGAGGACGACATAGACGAGTGGGGCGAAAATCACGAGGAATTTCCTGATCGCCCCGCGGAGGCTAAATTTGGCGGGCATGACCCGCACTGCGAAAATGCTAAGCGTTTGGATGTGTCAAATTTGAACGGCCTCGCAAAAACGGACGCGGAATTTGACCAAGCGGTGGAGTTAAATTTAAACGGCGAAAACGAGCGGGTTAAATTTGACGCGGCAACAGAACAAAATGAAGCCGCGCAGGGCAAATTTGACGAGCAGAATTTAAACGGTGCAAGCCAAAATAGCGGGTCAAATTTAAGCCAGACAAACGAGTCAAATTTGAGCAAATCAAGTAAAGATAGCGAAACTAAGCCGTCAAAAAAGCAAAATTTCGCGCGTAATTTAAAGCAAAATTCGCCCAACTACTTCACCGCATTCGTGCCTTTTCGGCTGATTGCGTATGCGGTTTTGGTCGTCGGATTTTTGGCGTTAAAAAGGCACGGTAACCTTGATATCGCAGCGTTTTTGATCGCGCTTGCGGCGATGCCTGCGGGCGCTTTGATATATGGAGTAAGAAGCAATGAAAAATAGCTCGATAATAACGATCAGATCGATGTTTGCACTATTTGTGGGGATGGCGTTTTTGTTTGTGGGAAACGGCCTCATCATCAGCTCGGCCGGCGTCGAACTAAAAAAAATGGGCGCAGGCGAGCTAGAGACGGGATTTGTTATCGCGGTATTTTTCGTTGGTGCTATGGTGGCTACGATATTTTCGCATAAAATCGTCTCAAAAGTCGGTCATATCAGGAGCTTTGGGATATTTGCGTCGCTTTTTGGTATCGCGGCGATGTTTCACGACCTTAGCCAAAATCTCTATTTTTGGGCTTTTTTGCGCGGATGTCTGGGTTTTTGCTACTACTCGATCTTGATGATAATCGAAAGCTGGCTCAACGCGCGCGCCAGAAACGAAGTTCGCTCGCGAGTATTGGCCTTTTACGAGATCACGTTTTACGTCTGCTTTGGGCTGGGCATCCTCGTGCTATCGCTAAATTTATCCACTTCTCACGTACTTTTGCTTAGCGCGGCGTTTATTTTGTTTTCGAGTATTCCTTTAAATTTGATCCGCATCAAAGAGCCGCCGATCCCCGAAAAAAAGAGCGTCTCGATCCCGAGAGTATTTGCGCTCGTGCCTTTGGCGCTCATCACCAGTATTGTCGCAGGCATCCTTATAAACGGCTTTTTTACGATGGCTAGCGTTTATATCCTGCTGCAAGGATACGGTGCGAGAGAGGTTTCGTTTTTTATGACCGTCGCGATGGCGGGCGGCTTTATCGCCCACTCTCTCATAGGTGGCTTTTCGGATAAATTCGGCCGCCGTCCCGCGATAATGTGCTGCGCGGGCGTGTCGCTATTTGCGGCTATTTGTTTTTTGGCGCTTAAGCCATCTATCTACGCGCAGTACGTTTTGTCGTTTTTTCTAGGCTCGGGCGCTTTTTGCCTCTATGCGCTGTCGCTCGCTCGCGCTAACGACGTTTTAAATTTAAAACAGAAAAATCAAGGCATCGAAGTGGGGCGCGCCGTACTTTTTAGCTACTCTTTTGGCTCACTTCTTTCGTCCGTGATAATGGGCGCTAGCATGCAAATTTTAGGCTTTGACGGCTTTATGTGGGTTTACGTGGCGTTGCTTGCGTTTCTCATCGCGTTTTGCTTCACGCAAAAAACCGTTCCGCTTGAAAGCAGAAGCGACTTTGAGCACAGCCCCGGCACGATGGCAAATAGCTAATGAAAATCTCAAATTTGACGATATAGCCGTATGGAATCAGTAAGTAACTCAGTAAGCTCACAAATCGCGACCCAGGCCGCAGTCAGCGGCGCTCTGCCTAAAACGGGCGGTCCTGGCGGCCCAAGTGCCGGACAGACGGGTCAGGCGGGCGAAACCAAAAATCTTTTTAAAAATCAGCCCACGCCTGCACAAAATTTGGACTTCGAGGCCGCAGATAACGCCGTAAAGGATCTCGATAAGCTCGTAAACAAGCTTTTAAACGAGCTAAAATCAAGCCCGACGCAGGCTAAAGAGCTGGCCGCACAGGCAAAAAATCTCCAGCTCTCGCCAAATCTCGCAAAAGATATGAAAAGTCTCGCGGCTCTTGCCGAAAACGAACCTGATCTAAAGGAATTCGCGCTTAAATTAAAAGAGTTTTTAAAGCCCGTTACCGATCTAAAAAACGCGCCGCTAAACGAGCAGATAAAAAACTCGGGCATCATGCTGGAGGCAAATTTAAAGGACGCGCTAAACGGTAAATTTAACCTACCTAGCGCGATAAATAAGCTATTTGGCGATATAAAAAATCTCTCAAATCAGCAGCTTTTGGAGCAAATTTCAGCTCTAGCTAAGGATGATAGCCTAAGCACGAACGAGAGCTTTGCGAGGCTTGATCAAATTTTACAAAATGCTAAAACTGCAGCCAAAGATACGCTGGCTAGCTCGCCTTTTAAACAGCTTTTTGAGACCTCTGACAAGCTAGAAAACGCGGCTAAATTTATGGATAAACAAGCAAGCGCCATGAGTGGCAGCGGGCTAAGCTTAAACGAAAAAACGCTAAACAACGAGCTAAATAAAATCTCGCAGCTGCTTGCAAATGCGGGCGAAAAAATGCAAAATTTAAACAGCGAAAAACTAAGTCAAAATAGGGGCTTTGCTCTAAATTTCGCCGAGCTAAAAAACGCGCTAAAAGAGCTAACTGACGAGCTTGGCGCGCTTGCTGGCTCGCAGGATAAATTTAACGACTTCGCGCAAAAAATCGTCCGAGACGGCGCAGAAGGAAGCGAGGGCGCGACACTGCAAGACAAGCTGCAAAATGCGGCTAGAAAGCTAAATTTTGCCTTGCAAATCGCCGATAAAGCGGGTTTTGAAGCAAAAAATAACCTCGATGAAGTTGGAAAGCTAATAAAGCAGCAAAACATCGCTCGCGCCGAACTTGGCGCCGTGACGCCAAAAAGCGCCGAAGAGACGGCAAAGGTGCTGCAAAACGACGTAAAAAGCGCGCTTTTAAATATGCAGTCAAAGTCCCCAGATGCTAGTCCTGTAAAAGACGCCGCCTCAAAACTGCTAGCCCAAATCGAGATGCATCAGCTAGCCTCCGCGGTCGCAGGCGGCGTGCAGACCTATCTGCCCTACGTCTGGGAAGGTGTAGATGGCGGAAATATCAGGTTTAAGCAGGGCAAAAAGCAAAAACACTACGCACAAATCGATCTGAATTTTCAAAATTTCGGCCAAATCAATATCATGGTGGCGCTTAGCGAAAATAAATACATCGACCTAGCAATCGCGACGCAAAAAGAGGAGTTTAAGGAGCTAATTTTAAGCGGCGCGAAGGAGCTAAAAAAGGCTATCGGCGAGCAGGGGCTGATAGTGTCAAATTTTAGCCTAAAAACTATGCCAAAGCTGCGTCTTAGCGGCGTTTACGGCGGTCTGGATAAGCTTGATATGGGCTTTGATAAAAAGGCGTAAAATTTGGCAAAAGTACAAAAAACTAAAAAGGCCGTGGCTCTTGGCTACAACCGCCAAAAAGATAACGCGCCTAAGGTGCTAGCTACGGGTTCGGGCGAAGTGGCGAAAAATATCATAAATCTAGCCAAATCTCACGACATACCGATCAAAGAGGACGCCGATCTAATCGAGGTTCTAAGTAAGGTCGATCTAAACGAGGAAGTACCGCCAAATCTCTATAAAGCGGTCGCAGAAATCTTTAGCTTTTTATATCAAATGACGAATAAAAAATAGGACGTTTGTCGTAAAAGCAAGGCGAGAGCAGGCTTATCGCAAGCGTAAATTTGAGCGCGAACTAGGAAATTTAAAAAAGACGGTTGTAATAATGCTTTTTGATTCGCCTTTGTTTGTCTTGTTTTTGGTTTCTGTTTTTGCCTGTAGTAACGCATACTAATAAAAATAGTCTTATCCAAAACGGACAAAAACCGGTGATTATCAAGTAAGATTTGACTACTCTTTTGCCGTTGTGGCGAATACTGAATTCTCATCTAAATTTTAATGTACCGTTTTAGCTATCATAAAATTATCCGCATTGTTTTATGTATTTTACTTTATGGTTAAAATTAATGTAGATAAATATATGGTATTTGTGAAATTAACTCAGGAACGGAACAAATTTGAAACAAAACTATTCCTAATCAGCGTTTTTTCTGTCAGCCTAATGTGTTTAAAGTTTTTTTAAACAACTTAATCTAAACAAGATTGTCCCGGTAAAACTAAATAGAGCGAGATTTATTTTTACAGAGAGTTGCCGCAGCTACAAGCCGCGATCTACTACGCCAGAGAGGAGTTTGATAGTGTGCGGATACTGTGCGCACCGTGCTCGACTGGCGATGAGGCGTACTCGCTAGGTATGCTCGCGCACTCAAATTTGTTCGACGTAAACCGCGTCAGCATCGTTGGTGTCGACATAAACTCCGAGGCTATCGATAGCTGTAAAAAGGGCGTTTATAGCGAGCGCTCGCTGCACCGCCTAAACGACAATCAAAAAAATATCTACTTTACAAAACGTGACGGCAAGTATGAAATCAAGCGTGAGATGCTGCCTAGATGCGAGTTTAACGTGGCAAATATCTTTGACGACGCGATCTTTAAGCTCGGTAAATTTGACATCATTTTCTCGCGAAATATGATGATTTATTTTAACGAGGAATTTAAGCTAAAAACGGTCGAGCGCTTTCATAAAATTTTGAGCGATCACGGCAGACTATACGTCGGGCACGCCGATCTAGTACCGTTTACGACGCTTTATAAAAAGCATATTTCAAACAGAACGACTTACTACGCCAAGGCCTGAGCGGGGTAAATTGCCATTAAATTTGATTGATAAATTTGATGTGAGCGGATGGCTGCGTTTTTGACGCGGACGGCAAATTTGCCGGATTAAATTTGATTAAATTTGCCACTTGCCAAACCCGCGCCGCAAGGCAAATTTACGCTAGCTCGTCTTTGTAAATTTTACGCACAAAAAGCCAATAAATCGCTCCCGCAAAAAACATACAGCCTATCAGTGCCGTGATTATCGAGAGGCTAAGCCCAAGCTCAAAAAGCAGCCCTATACCGCTAGAAATCACCGCCGCGACGCCCAGGTAAACCATATCGTTATAGGCGATTATACGGCCATAAAACGCCGGATCGCACTTTTGCTGGATGAGCGTGTAGGTGTAGCTCCAAAGCGTCGAGGTGAAAAATCCCGCGCAAAAAATCCCGATAAATCCGATATAGAAGTTAAACTGCAGTGCGCTCCACGCTATGACGCCAAGCCCATGCCCGACGTAGATATAGACTAGGTTGGAGTTTGAGACAAATTTGCTAAGCACGAGTGGACCGACGATGAGGGCGACGGCGCGGCAGGCGTTTATGTAGCCTATGATGAGCGATGCCGATAGCAGGCCAGCGTACGGATAGTCTGCTAGTAGCGCCACGAGCGCGTCGTAGCTAGTCACGCCTACAACCGCGTGCAGCATGATGAGGTGTGCGATGAGTGGGTTTTGTTTTACGTATTTTAGGCCGTTTTTTAGCATCTCGCGGACTTTTTCGCCGCCTTTTTTGGCTCGCACGGCGATATTTGTTTTAAGCAGGACGATGAGCGCCACGCCGTAAAGAGCGCAGTCTAGCAAAAAGGCGCTTTTTATCCCGAAAAAATGGATATAAATGCCCGCCAGTCCCATGCCCGCGGTGTATGAAAACGCCCAGATGAGCGAGTGGATCTCGTTTGCGGTTTTTAGGTCGTCTTTGTTTAAAATTTTAGGGAAAAGGCTCATCTCGACCTGAAAATACGTTCCGCCGGCTCCGACTCTGATAAATATTATCATAAATAGCAGCCACATCAATGAAAGCTTGTCGATAAAAACTAGCATAAAAACCGTCACCATCTCCACGACCGTGAGCGCTATTAGCATTGGTTTGGGGCTAAATTTATCCACCACGATACCACTAAAAGGCGATAGCAGCACGCCCGGCACGAAAGCTAACGCAGCCGCCGCCGTGATCGCCCAAACGGGCGCGTCAAGCTCGATAAGCAGCGTAAAAATGCCCGTGTGCGAGAACCAAACGCCAAAATAGCAAATCAGTTGTATGAGCGAGAGGCGCGCGAAAACGGGCTGGTTTTTTAGTAGGTCGATAAATTTACTCATTTTGGGCTTCGGGTCAAATTTGAGCGCTAAATTTGCCGATTAGTTTGCTTCTAGCTTTTTGTAGATGCGCTCCTGGGCGAAATTTTCTTTGATAAAGCTGTTTTGGTTGCTGATCTGGCGTAGCGTATCGCCGTTAATCTCGAAATTTAGCTTTTCGCGGTATTGATTCGTCACTCTTAGGGTGTTGCCCTCTATCTCGTATTTGCCCTTTTGCATCTCTCTTTGCGCGATCTTTTTTTGATAAATGGTGTCGATTTTAAACGTTTTGTCCGCGTTTAGTGTTAGCGTGCTTTTTGAGTTTTCGCCACATCCGTCGCAAAACACCTTAGCTTCGTAAACGCCGATCAAATTTTCCTTATCTATCTCGGTGCCGCAGGTTTCAAAAACCTCCGTGCTGCCGCATTTTTTGCTATTTACCGCGCTTGCGCCGCCACTTGCCGCACAGCCAGCAAATATCATCGCGGCAGCGGCTAAAAATAAAATATTTTTCATGATTTATCCTTAAAATTTTGGCTAATTATACTAAAAAATTTCCGCTAAAATGGCGATTTTTTAGCAAAAAGCGGCTAAAATGATGAAAAATATTTTAAGGAGTAGTCATGGAAGAGAGCATCCCGTTTATCGTATTTGCCGTGGTCGTGCTGGCCTTTGCGGTCTTGTTTTTAAAAGCCGGTATTAAGATCATATCGCAGTCTGATATCTACATCGTCGAGCGTTTGGGTAAATTTCACAAGGTGCTTGACGGCGGATTTCACATCATCATCCCGTTTGTAGATCAGATCCGCGCCGTGATCACCGTGCGCGAACAGCTAGTAGATATCACGAAGCAGCAAGTTATCACAAAAGATAACGTAAACATCAGCGTCGACGGTATCGTGTTTTTAAAGGTCGTGGACGGCAAAATGGCTCTATATAACGTCGATAGCTACAAACGCGCGATCGCAAATTTGGCCATGACGACGCTGCGCGGCGAGATAGGTGCTATGAACCTTGATGATACGCTTAGCTCGCGCGACCGCCTAAACTCCGCGCTACAAAGAGCGCTCGGAGATGCCGCCGACAACTGGGGCGTAAAGATCATGCGCGTCGAGATCTCGGAGATCTCCGTGCCGCACGGCATCGAAGAGGCGATGAATCTACAGATGAAAGCTGAGCGCGAAAAACGCGCGATCGAGCTAAAAGCGCAGGCTGAAAAAGAGGCGCTCATCCGAAACGCCGAGGCTCTAAAACAAGAAAAAGTATTGCAAGCCGAAGCCATCGAGCGTATGGCCGATGCGAAAAAATACGAGCAAATCGCGCTAGCGACGGCTCAAAAAGAGGCGATGGATATGATAAATGAAAGCATGGCGCAAAACGCAAAAGCCGCCGAGTTCTTGCTCGCGCGCGACCGCGTCGGAGCCTTTAACGAGCTAGCCAAAAACGGCTCAAAAGATAAAATTTTAGTCCCTTACGAAGCGACCGAGCTCATCGGCTCTTTAAGCGTTTTAAAGGACTTTTTGGGCGCTAGGGCGGCGAAATGATACCTGCGTACTTGATGCTGGCTGCGGGCATTGGACTAATCATGCTCGAGTTTATGCTCGGTAGCTTTTTCGTGCTATTTTTCGGGCTTGGATTTTTGGCGGTCGGAGTTTTGGGATTTTTTATTGATATCGCTTGGGAGTATCAAATTTTACTCATCGCTATCGTCTCGTTAGTCCTACTTTTTGCACTTAGAAAGCCGCTAAAGGCCAAATTTAACCAGCACGAAAGCGAGGTCAAAGACGACTTTTTAAACGAGAGCGGCGAGGGCGAGATCAGAGAGGGTATGGTCTATTTTAAAGGCACTTTGTGGCGATACGACGGAAATTTAGCCGAGGGCGTAAAGGTGCGCGTGCTCGGCACGAAGGGAAATAAAGTCGTTTTGGAGTGAGATTAAATTTGAGCTTTTGAGGCGGCTTAATGCTTTAATCTAAGTCGCCTTTTGCTGCTCAAATTTAAAAGATATCGATGAAGCTTGCTGTGGATGCGTACTATACTGGAAATAAGGCTAAAGTCGTAGAGGTTTTGTTTGAAAACTTTAGCGACAAAAAGCCGCTCAAAATCATCTCAAAGGTGGTCGGCAACGTAGCGCCCTAAGAGAGCGGAAGTTTTTACAAAAGGGAGCTGCCGTGCATCGTCTTGCTTTTGCAGGATTTGGATGTGCGGGATATCTCGCTCATCGTGATCGACGGTTTCGTTTATCTTGATGAGGAGGGCAGATGTGGTCTGGGCGGGCATTTATACGAGCATTTGGAGCGTAGAGTGCAGATCGTGGGCGTAGCTAAATTGCCTTTTAAAGGCAGCTGTAAGCTTGTAAGAGAAATTTGCAGAGGCCGTAGTAAGAGGCCGCTTTTTGTTAGCGCTGTCGGTACCGACCTAGACGAAGCGGCGCGGCTCGTAAAGGGTATGAGCGGCGAGTTTAGGATACCTAGCTTGCTTAAAATTTTAGACGACGAGACTAAAACCAAAATTTAACTATTTTGTTGTGAAATTTAACTTGATTTTGATGTTGCTAGCTGGCCTAAATTTGAGGGGAAGTGCGATCAAATTTGACCTTGACCGCATTTAAATTTTAGTGTTTGTGATGAGGACAGGCGTGCGCTTTGTCGCTTGCGCTGCTTTTTCCGTGATGGGCGCAGCCTTTATCTTGCGCACATTCGTGCGCTTTCGCGTCGCATTTTGGGCATGGTTTTGATTTGGCGCTCTCGCCGCTACAGCCGAGATTTTTGTCTACCCCGTGATTTCCGTGATGAGGGCACTCTTTCATCGCGCCGTGAGACTGGGCGCAGTTAGCGTTTGCCATGCCGTTATGCGGGCAGCTTGCGTCTTTTATCTGCGTAGCGTGGCGATACTCCTGCGCGTTTTGCTCGGCTGGAGCTGGTTTGTTTGCCGTGCAGCCTGCAAAAACTAGCGCCGCAATCGCAGCTAAAACTAAATTTTTCATCTTTTCTCCTTTGATAAAATGTCTCGGAATTTTATCAAATTTAAGCTTTATAAATCGGGTTAAATTTAAAGGCCGCGGCAAATTTGACTCTGGGCTTTATATGTTCGACTATCTGTGACGGTGCGGAGCGTCGCAGCTAGCGACAAAAGGCCAAATTTTAGCTCGAGAGCGTCTTTTGCGGATTTTAAAATCATTTCTTTTCTTTGCGTATGCCGTAAAATAATGTCCGCAAGATGTTAAAAACGTGAATTTATCAAAGATAAAAGCGTTTTTCGCTAAACTCGCGTAAAAAATTTAAAGGAAAAATTTGACTAGACTAAGCGTAGACGAGGCGGTAAATTTGATAGAAAACGCCGATCTAAACGAGCTTGGATCGATGGCTCTAGCGCGTAAACGCGAGCTGCATCCAGACGGCGTCACGACCTTTATCGTGGATAGAAATATCAACTACACGAACGCGTGCTGGGTGGACTGTAAATTTTGCGCGTTTTACCGCGATCACAAGGACGAGGACGCCTACGTGCTCGGCTTTGACGAGATCGGGCAAAAGATCGAGGAACTCATCGCTATCGGCGGGACGCAAATTTTATTTCAAGGCGGCGTACACCCGAAGCTAAAAATCGAATGGTACGAGGATCTCGTGGAGTTTATAGCAAAAAAATATCCAAGCATCACGATTCACGGATTTTCCGCGGTCGAGATCGACTATATCGCGAGGATCTCGCGTATCAGCACGAGGGAGGTGCTTCGCAGGCTGCGAGAAAAGGGGCTCTACTCGATGCCCGGAGCCGGAGCCGAGATACTAAGCGACCGCGTCCGTGACGTGATCGCGCCTAAAAAATGCGACGTAGAAACCTGGCTACGCATCCACCGCGAGGCGCACGAAGAGGGGCTAAAGACGACTGCTACGATGATGTTTGGCACCGTCGAAACCACGGGCGAGATCGTGGAGCACTGGGAGCATATCAGGAGTTTGCAGGATGAGACTGGTGGCTTTAGAGCGTTTATATTGTGGAGCTTTCAGGGGCTAAACACGCGCCTAGCCGCCGAACATCCCGAGATCAAAAAGCAAAGCTCGAACCGTTATTTGCGCCTGCTTGCCGTCTCTAGGCTATTTTTAGACAACGTGCCAAATATCCAAAGTAGCTGGGTCACGCAGGGCAGCTATATTGGGCAGCTGGCCTTGCTGTTTGGCGCAAACGACCTAGGTAGCACGATGATGGAAGAAAACGTCGTCAAGGCCGCCGGCGCTAGCTACCGCATGAATCAAGACGAGATGATACGCCTCATCAAAGATATCGGCGAAAAACCCGCCAAACGCAATACCAATTACGATATTTTAGAAAGGTTTTATTGATGAAAATCATAAATTTAAAAGCCGCAAATTTACAAATCCCGGCTGTCTACGAGGCGAGCAAAACCCTGCCCGCCGTGAGCCTAAAGTTTATTTTCAAGGTTGCCGGAGCTTGCGTAGAGGACAAGGCGGGGCTAGCTAAATTCGTCGCGAAAATTTTCGACGAAGGCACGCTAAGCAAGGGCGCGGCTGGCTTTGCCAAAGAGCTTGAAACGCGCGCGATAAGCCTTTACGCGAGTGCGGGATTTGAGACGTTTGCGTTTGAGCTAAACTGCCTAAAGGAGCACTTTTCTTTCGCGCTTGCCAAGCTAAAAGAGCTTTTAGAGGAGCCAAATTTAAGCAAAAAAAGCTTTGAAAAGGTGCGAACTTTGACGCTGGGCGAGATATCGGGTAACGAGAGCGACTACGACTATCTAGCTAGAGTCGCGCTAAACGGGCTGCTGTATCCCGGTACGAATCTAGCAAGACCTAGCATCGGCACGAAGCAAAGCGTGGAGAGTATCACACTAGAGGACGTTAAAAACTTCATCTCTAGTAAGCTTGACCTGGTAAATTTATTCGTAGTGCTAGGCGGCGAAGTGACGCCTGAGGAGCTAAATTTAGACGAGATTTTAAGCTCGCTAAAGGCGGGCGAGCCGCGCGAGCTAAAGCTTCTTAAAACCGATGAAAAATGCGGCCAAAAGTCCATAATCAAGCCTAGCGAGCAAGCCTATATCTACTTTGGCGCGCCTTTTGACGTTTCCCGCGAGGAGCGGTATAAAGCCAAGGTCGCGACGTTTATTTTGGGCGAAGGCGGCTTTGGTAGTAGGCTGATGGAGGAGATCCGCGTGAAGCGCGGGCTGGCGTATTCGGCGTATGCTAGGAGCGAATTTGCGCTCAGCCACTCGCAAATTTGGGGATATCTGCAAACCAAAAACGAGAGCAGGAGCGAGGCGGTCGCAGTCGTGAAAGACGAATTTGCAAAATTCGTCAAAAACGGCGTAAGGGCAGGCGAACTAGCGCAGGCTAAAAGATTTTTGCTAGGCTCTCAGCCGCTACGCCAGGAGACGCTTTTTAACCGCTTAAACATCGCTCAGAGCGAGTTTTATAACGGCTTTAAACTAGGAAATTTTAAAGACGAGCTAGAAAAAATCTCAAAGCTAAAGCTTGCCGAGCTAAACGCGTTTATAGCGGAGCACGCGGAGATAGAAAAGCTCAGTTTTGCCGTGCTTTACAATGAAATTTGATGAAAAAGATAGAATCAATCTAAAAAAAATCGGCGTAACCACTCTGCTCGACCTCGCGCTTAAGCTTCCTAAAAGCTTCGAGGATACGAGCCTAGCCGCCGCGCCAAAAGACGGACACGTGAGCGTCGCCGTGGAGATAAAAAGCGCGTATCGCCAAGGCGGAATGCTACACGCCGTATGCTGGTGCGAGGCGTGGGAGCAAAATGTCAAAATCGTGGTTTTTAATGCCAAGCCTTGGCATCACGGCGCTTTTAAGGTCGGCAAAAGCGTATTTGTAAGCGGCAAATGCGCATACGCCTACGGCTCGTGGCAGCTAACAAATCCAAAAATCGTCACGAAAATAAACGAAATCATACCCAAATACAAACTCTCTCTCAGAGACGATTCGTTTAAAAATTTGATCCAAAAGTACGTAAATTTGCCCAATTTACTAGAGGCGGGACTCACGCCCAGAGAGGCCGAGTTCTTGCTAGATCTGCACAAGGGAGACGAAAAAAGCGTCCGGATATTAGATGCCCTCGTGCGAGAAAAAGCCGGCGAGGACGTGCTAAAATTCGTAGAAATTTATAACTACCTAAAAAAGCTAAACGCCAAAAAAACTCACTTTAAGGCGCCCAAAATCAAGCTTTTTGATATCTCGAAGTGGCTTAAAAATTTGCCGTTTGCTCCCACGGATGACCAACTGAATGCTATCGCTGATCTGCGTGCAGACTTTAGCGGCGAGCAGGCGGTGCGGCGCGTCGTGATGGGTGACGTGGGCAGCGGCAAGACTCTTGTGATGCTAGCCGCAGCGCTTAGCGTATATCCGAGCGCTGCGCTCATCATGGCGCCGACATCGATACTAGCCGAGCAAATTTACGCAGAGGCGGTGCGCTTGCTGCCGGATTTTATGCGCGTTTTGCTAGTTAAAAGCGGCGATAAACCCGAATTTGACGGTGTAAATCTCATTATTGGCACGCACGTTTTGCTGTATCAAAATTTGCCGGCTGCACCGCTTGTTATGATAGACGAGCAGCACCGTTTCGGCTCGAATCAGCGCGAGAAAATCAACGCTCTAGCTAGTGGGGAGCTTTGGCGAGACCCGCAGCTTGATGAAGCGGACGGCGAATTTGGCGGTAAATTTAAGGAGGGTGAGCAGTCAAATTTGACTGAAATCTCGCCCCAAAACCGGCAAACAAAAACTGCGGATGAAACTAGGGCTCACGTCGTGCAGTTTTCGGCAACGCCAATCCCACGCACGCTAAGCATGATACAAAGCAGCTTCGCGGAGTTTAGTTTCCTGCGGCAGATGCCATTTGAAAAACACATACACACGCAAATTTTACAAAGCGCTGACTTTGGCGAGCTGCTAACGCACATCAAGGCACAAATCGACAAAGGCAAGCAAGTCGCTGTGATCTATCCGCTGGTTGAAAGTAGCGAAAACTCGAACTATCAGGGGCTGGAGGAAGCGCAGGGTTTTTGGCGGGCAAATTTCGCAAACGTATATGTCACGCACGGCAAGGACAAAGAAAAAGAGCAGGTACTGCGCGAATTTCGCGAGCGCGGAGACGTGCTACTCTCGACGACGGTTGTTGAGGTCGGTATCTCGCTGCCGCGGCTTAGCACGATCGTGATCGTTGGTGCAGAGAGGCTAGGACTAGCGAGTCTACATCAGCTGCGCGGACGCGTAGGGCGAAACGGCGGGAGCGGATTTTGCTTTTTATTTACAAAGCTCAAAAATCCACCGTCGCGACTGATGGAGTTTTGCGAGACGCTGGATGGCTTTAAGATCGCCGAGATAGACCTCAAAAATCGCCAAAGCGGCGACATCCTAAACGGCGCGTTTCAACATGGTGCGACATTTGAATACTACGACTACGAAGAGGAAATCACGCAAGCGGCGAAGGATAGGCTTGGGATTTAGCTAAATTTGTCTTTGAGTCGGCAAAATTTGGCTGCCAACTTGAGTATTTCTCTGTTTATTTTTAAATTTGAAATAAAATCGGTAAAAATTTAAGTTTAGAAATTTATGATTTTTAAAATTTACTTGAAACAAATTTTAGAGATAGTTTTTTGGAGCTTTTTTAATCTAATTAAAGCTCTCATGTTTGCATGGTTTATTATTGTTTCTTTTTGCGGATTATTAAAAACAGAATTGGTGCAAAACTAAATGTTTGTGGTTATTGCTTTTTTGTAAAAGCTAGAAATATATTAATGTGAACTCATATTTAAATATGTTTTTTGTATAAGGCAATTTTAAAATTGAAGTAATAAATTTAAAGTAGATTGGTGACCCTTACGAGAATCGAACTCGTGTTACCAACGTGAGAGGCTGGTGTCCTAACCGCTAGACGAAAGGGCCAACAATGATAAAATAAATCGTGGTGCCCCGTGTAGGGCTCGAACCTACGACCCCATCATTAAGAGTGATATGCTCTACCAACTGAGCTAACGAGGCAAATGGCGCAGCGGACGGGGCTCGAACCCGCGACCTCCGCCGTGACAGGGCGGCATTCTAACCATCTGAACTA